>CAJWVX010000006.1 GCA_913048175.1 uncultured Flavobacteriales bacterium
TTAATTAATAATTTAGCAGACAGCTTATCTAAAGAACAAAAAGTAAAAAAAGAAGAGACCGAAATACTTCTAAAAGGAATTATTCAACAATATAACAACAGGCTAATTAACAATCAATTATCAACTTCAAACCAACAAAGTCATTAAAACAAAACAAAAAATATTATTTATTATCAATCCTATTTCAGGAGTTGGCAAACAAAAAGTCGTTGAAAAATTAGTTAGTCTACATTTAGATATTAACCAATTTGACTACACAATAAAATATACAGAAAAAGCAAAACATGCTATAGAAATCACTAAAAATAATACTCAAAATTTTGATGTTATTGTAGCTGTTGGTGGGGATGGATCAGTTAATGAAATTTCTAAAAGTTTAGTTGGTACAAATACTACTTTAGCAATAATTCCTACAGGATCTGGAAATGGACTTTCTCGGAATTTAGGTATTCCTATGAATATAAAAAAAGCAATTCTATTGCTTAATCTAGGGGAAACTAAACTAATTGATATTGTTAAAATTAATGATGATTATTTTATTGGTACTGCTGGTGTTGCATTTGATGCTTACATAAGTTGGAAATTTGATGAAGCTCCAACTAGAGGTATTCTAACTTATTTAAAAGTAGCCTTGAAAGGGTTTTGGACTTATAAATCGGCTAATTATACTGTTATATATAATAACATAGAAAAGAAGATTGAAAAAGGAATGCTCGTTACCTTTGCTAATTCAAAGCAATATGGCAATAACATATTTATTTCTCCTAAAGCAGAAATTGATGATGGTTTAGTAAGGCTAGTAGCTGTAAAAAAGTTTCCCTTAACCTCTTTACTATCCTTCGGTTATTATTTATTGAGCAAACAGATTACTAAGTTCAAGTATACAGAAGAAATTGAAAGTAATAAGATGACACTTATAAACCCAGGAACAAAAATTCATGTTGATGGAGAACCCCTAGAATTAGATAATACACTAGAAATTGAAGTACTACCTAAAGCACTAAAAATAATTGTACCGTGAGTAAAAAAAGAAATATTGTTTATTCTACTAATCCAAACTACGATTATGATGATGAAAATGAGGATTTAGAAACATTAGAACCTAGAGAACAAAAACTAAAAGTACTAATTGATCGTAAGCAACGTAAGGGAAAATCTGTAACTATAATTACCGGCTTTAAAGGGTCTAATGATGATATTAAAGATTTAGCTAAAACGTTAAAATCTAAGTGTGGCGGTGGCGGTTCTACTAAAGATGGAGAAATATTAGTTCAAGGTGAATTTAAAGATAAAATATATTCCTTCTTGATAGATATGGGTTATCAACAAACAAAGAAGGTTGGTGGATAATTATTTTTTTGTAACTTACTTATTTAAACTAACATTGTACTTACTAAACTAACTCTCATTAAAATCCTAAAACACAATATTGCTCTATTACTTACATTAATTGTAAGTCTTTCTTCGTTTGCTCAAACGTATAACTTTGAGTACTACAATGTTGAAGAAGGGCTTTCGCAGTCTCGAGTAAATTCTATTATTCAAGATGAAAGAGGCCATTTATGGATTGGAACTTCTGGTGGTGGAATTTGCAAGTTTGATGGTGTTAACTTCACTCAGTACTCTGAAAAAGATGGACTTTCGGGAGATATTGTTTCTGATTTAAGTAAAGATAATGATGGTAATATTTGGATTACTTCTTCATGGGGAGGTGTTACAAAATATAATGGTCGAAACTTTTTCACCTTCACAAAAAAAGATGGGCTAGTTAATGATAATAATAACAATGTAGTATTTACTGATTCAAAAAATAGAGTTTGGATTGGGTCAGATTCAGGACTAACAGTCTATAAGGATGGAATTTTTAAAGCATATGACTATGAAAAAAAGAAAAAAATAGGTAAACATATTAATGAAATTGTAGAAGATTCAAAAGGAAATATTTGGATTGGCACTTCTAATGGAATTAGTGTCATTGGAGAAGATCAGACACTTCATATTACTAACAAGAATGGACTCCCATCGAACAATGTTACAGTAATACAAGAAGATAGAGATGGCAATTATTTAATTGGAACAGACAAAGGAATTATTAAGCTATTAGCAGGCGATATTTCTAACAATGTCTTTGATTTTGATCACAGCCTTTTTAAAGGTCTTAATCCTGAAATAACAGATATATTAATTGATAAAGAAAATAATATTTGGATTTCTACTAAAAATACTGGCGCTTACCTCTTAAATAGTATTGGTGTTATTACTCACATAAGTAAACAGAACGGTTTAATAACAAACGATTTAACTACCCTCTTTTTAGATCACTCAGGAAATATTTGGATTGGAACTAATGGTGCAGGGCTTATTAAATATGGAAATAAAGCATTCACCTACTTTAATAAAATAAACGGGCTAAATAGCCCGAGTATATTTAGTATAACCAAAGATACTGAAAACAATATATGGATATCTACTGCAGATGAAGGTATTTTTAAATATGATGGAAACACTTCTACTCAATTTAGCATTAAGAATGGTTTAGGTAGCAATATTGTTAGATCCTCAATTACAGATTCTAAAGGAGACTTGTGGTTTGCAACAAGTGAAGGATTGACAAGATATAGTAATGGAATATTTAAAAACTTTACTACAAGTGATGGGCTACCATCCAACAACACTAGAACATTATTATTAGATAAAAAAGGGAATATTTGGATTGGAACTTATGGAGGTGGTCTTTCAAAGTATGATTATAATTCTTTTCAAAATTTCACAGAAAAAGACGGACTTTCTCATAATTACATACATACTTTATTTGAAGACTCTAAAGGAAATATTTGGATTGGTACTGGTAATGGTGCAAATAAGTATACTGATGGTAAGTTTACAAGTTATGCTGGAGCATCAGGTTTTTGTAATTCATATATAGGCAGTATTACAGAAGATAAACATGGCAACATTTGGTTTGGTACTGACAGATGTGCAGTTATGTATGATGGACTATATTTCAAACCAATAGCAGTTAAAGAGGGCTTGTCATCTGGAGTTATTTTTCTTATGCATAGTGATGCTAAAGGAGATTTATGGATAGGTACCAATAAAGGAATAGATAGAATAAGTTTTGACACTTATGGTCAAATTAATCGAATAAAAAACTATAAATCAAAACAAGGGTTTAGAGGTGTTGAATGTAATAGCCGAGCAATATATGAAGATTCTAAAAACAACTTGTGGATTGGCACCGTTAAGGGCCTAATTAAATACGATCCAACCCAAGATAAAACAAATGTTTTTGAACCCAACATTCATATTAATAACTTGAAATTATTCTTTGAAGATGTTAAATGGAGGAATTATTCTAAAAAATTAACCAAATGGAACAATTTACCTGAAGATCTTATTTTAGATTATAATCAGAATCATTTAACATTTGAGTTTTCTGCTATAAATCTAACTTTCCCTGATGATGTTCAATATAGATTTAAGTTAATTCCATTTGATAAAGAATGGTATAGTCCTACAGGAAAAAAAACAGCAACATACTCTAACCTACCACCAGGAGATTATAAGTTTCAGGTTAAAGCTAGAAATGAAGATGGCTTATGGAACCAAAATCCGGTTTCCTATGACTTTACAATTACTAATCCTTGGTTTAAAAGTTGGTGGTTTATAATTTTCATGATTATGATTATATTTTATTCTATTTATAAATTATCTTCTTACAGAGAAATGAAACAAAAGGAGATAAGTCAGGAACTAGAAGAGAAAGTAAGAGAGAGAACTGCTCTAATTGAAACTCAACGTGATGAAAAAGAAATTCTTTTAAAGGAAATTCACCATAGAGTAAAAAACAATATGCAAGTGATTATCAGTTTAATTAGTATTCAATCTGGTTATACTAAAGATGAAGTTGCTTTAGCCTTATTTGATGAGGCAAAAAATCGAATTCGTTCGATGGCATTAATTCACGAAAAAATGTATCAAACTGGAGATTTAACCTTGATAGATATTCAAGATTACATAATGGCGCTGACCAATGATTTAATCGATACCTATTCTATTAATTGTGACATCTTTTTAGATATTAAAATCCATAAAACTAAATTTGCTATTGATACGCTAATTCCTCTTGGCCTTCTATTAAATGAAATCATTTCTAACGCATTAAAATATGCCTTTGTTGGTTCTACAAAAGGGAAAATGATCATACATCTAAGTTTAAATCCTGAAGACAACATTTTCACTCTACTTGTTGGCGATAATGGTCTTGGAATGCCTTTTGGAACATTAGAAAAAGAAGAAGGAACATTAGGAATGGAATTGGTAAAAATATTTGTGACACAATTAGACGGGGAAGTTAAAAGATTAGAAGAAAAAGGAACAATGTACAAAATTACATTCCCACCAAGAGGCTAACAGTTATCTGTTCATAAACTCAAAAGAACACTCCTAATTTATTTAATAGAATAAAGCATATTTACATTCAATTATAATTAAATGTATTTAGTGCAAATCCTTATCAATACTTTAAGACTAAAATCTTTACTAACATTAACACTAGTTGTCTTATTTGGTGTTTCTTTCGCTCAAAAAGCACATCCTTCTATCTACAAAAAGGAATTTAAACAGTTTAGAAAATTAGAATACAACATTAATTTAATTAGCCGTTCTAAAACTAGACCTGATAAAAAATGGGATAATTACAAAGGTGGAGCTATTAATACTTCAGATTCATTGTTTTTATTTGATGATATTTTTTTATCTAAAGCTTTCCCAACAAACTCTGATAAAATTAGAAATGAATATTTAGCATTTTATTTCTCTCAAAAAACAGCAAAATGCCCTACTCTTTTCAGTTTGTTAAAATATTATGAACAGACTATAGAAAAAGGTCTTATTGAAAATGATCTTCCCAAAGAATTAAAGTTACTTCCTGTAGTTTGTTCTGCTTTCAATCCAAATTCTGATAATGGAATTGGTGGTTATGGTTATTGGCACTTAAATTATCCTCAAGCAATAAAATATGGTTTAACTATAAATCGTTTTGTAGATGAACGTTCTGATTTTGAAAAATCAACCAAAGCAGCTACACTATACATTAAAGATCTATATTCAATGTATAACGATTGGGAATTAACGTTAACAGCATATTCATGTGGTGTTAGCTCAGTAAACAAATTATTAAACCGCTATAAAGCTAAAAAATATAAAGAAATATTTCCTTTTCTTCCTACAGAAACTAAAGATTTAGTTCAAGCTTTTGTAGCGATGAACTATATTTATAATTATGATAATTACGGAGCTATTGATTTAAATCCAATCTTCAATTTAGATACTATTCATATTGAAAGAAAACTACAACTAGAAGCTATTAACTATGTAATTGGGGTTAAGTCAAAAGACTTAATATTATTAAACCCGACACTGACAAGAGAAATCTTACCAAACAATTTTAAAGCTTTCTTTCCTAAAGGGAAAGGTGAAATATTTATAGAGTTTAAGGACAGCATCTATTTCTATCAAGATTCTGTAATAAACAAACCTAAAACTAAAGAACCAGGGTTTACCATTCCTAAAGATGGAAAGCCTTATACATACACAGTTCGTTCTGGCGATGTTTTAGGATTAATAGCAGGCAAGAATAACGTTAGAGTTTCTCAAATACAAGATTGGAATGGATTAAGTGGCACAAGAATTAATGTTGGCCAGAAACTAACAATTTACGGAAAGAGTACTTCTAAAAAGAAGCCAGAAGTTAGAATTCAGAAGATAGAAAACAAAGAGGTTAAGAAAACGATCACGAAAGAAACCTCAAAACCTAAAACTCAAAACCCATCACCGAAAAGCTACTCCACTTACATTGTCAAGTCTGGTGATAATCTTTGGATAATTGCTAAAAAATATTCAGGAGTTTCTGCACAAAACATTATGGACTATAATAGTATTGATGGGAACCTAAATATTGGTCAGTCTATAAAAATTCCAAAATACTAAATGGAAAACAACAAAAACATAAATCCACTTGAAACGCTATTAAGCTTATTAGCTGTAATGGGTTTATTGTGTTTAATTATGTTTTTATTTCCAGAAAAAGGATTACAAATTGGGAGCTCTAAAGTGCAATTCCCTAGCATTAATAAGTTTTTTGTTCCTGAAATGGAAAAGGATAGCTTATCTAAAATGGAAGATGACTTGGCTGAATTATTTGATTCTACCATTATTGTTAGTCAAATAGACTCAGCAGTAATCCAATACAAATTAGATTCTTTAAAGAATTTTAGACAGAGTTTACAGCTCAACGATAAAGGTAAATCTGCTATGCATCTCTTTTTTGCTGCTTTAGATAATGCAAAAAAGAAAAAAGTGAGAATTATGCACTATGGAGACTCTCAGATTGAAGCTGACAGAATCACATCTTATTTAAGAAACGAATTACAAAAGAAATTTGGCGGTTATGGAACAGGGTTATTCCCGATCATACAAGTTGCTCCAAAAATGAGTGTAAATACAGAATACTCTGAAAATTGGAAAAGATACCCCGGTTTTGGCAGGAAAGATACAACGGTAAAACATATGAGGTATGGAGCATTAATGTCTTTTTGCAGATATTCTCCTGTTCCTCAAACAGATATAATAAACGATAGTATTCTGCTTGAAGGTTGGTTGAAAATAAAAAAACCAAGAGCATCTTACGGAAGAACAAAAACTTACTCTCAATTAAAAATATTTTTAAGTAATTCTCATAGTAACATCAGATATAAAATTGTTGCTGATGGAGTTGAACTTGTTAAGGGAACAATTTCTGCAAACACACCATTTCAGACTCTAAAAGCCAGTTTTATTAAAACACCAGAAGAAATTACAGTAACCTTTAGTGGTAATGATAGTCCAGATATCTATGGGATTTCTTTAGAAGGAAATAATGGTATTGTTATGGATAATATTCCTTTAAGAGGTTCCTCTGGAACTATATTTACAAAGCAGGACGGAACACTTTTAGGTAATATGTATGCGAACCTCTCTCCTGCTTTAATTTTAATGGAATTTGGAGGAAATACAATTCCTTACATCAAAAATGAAAAGAGTGCTTTAGATTATGGTAGATGGTTTAAATCTCAAATCAACTTTATGAAAAAACAAAACCCTCAAGCTGCCATTATTATTATTGGTCCTGGAGATATGTCTACTAAAGAAGGAACTGATTTTATTACGTATCCTATGTTAGAAAATGTTAGAGATGCTCTCAAAGATGCAGCAATAAGTTCTGGATGTGTTTTTTGGGATATGTACGAAGTAATGGGAGGAAAAAATTCAATGCCTATATGGGTAAATTCCGAACCTTCTTTAGCTTCCTCTGATCACATTCACTTTAGTCCCAAAGGAGCTAAAAAAATGGCAGAGAAATTTAATGTTAAACTATTTGAAATGTATAATGAGTATAAAGAAATTAAAGTGAAAAGTCATAAAGTTGAAAAGTTAGAAAGTCATCAGTCTTTAGTTGATAGTCTTCAAAAGAAATCAAACCTTAAACTCTAAAATTTGAACATTAAGCTCCATATATTAACTTTTATTCTCATAAGTCTAAAGATTGCATGTCAAGGTCAATCTAACCCGCACTTATTACCTGATCATGATTTTGTAGTTTATGATTCTGCTGATGTCAGGTTTTACAATGACAGCTCAAATTTTGATAACTTCTTTAAAAAGTTAGATGATGCTATTTTCAATGGAAAAGGAAAAGCTAGAGTTATGCAAATTGGAGGCTCTCATATTCAGGCAGATATTTGGTCTGATCAGATCCGTAAAAACTTTCAAAAAGTATCACCAAACTTAAATGGAGGACGAGGATTCTTATTCCCATACAGATTGGCTCATACTAACAACCCTTACTATTACAAATGTACTTCTACTGGAGAGTGGAAAGGGTTTAGAAACTCTTTAATGAAACAAGATACCACTTGGGGCGTTTCAGGAATTACTGCAGCAACCAAAGATAGCGCTGCAACACTTAAATTTTATTTTAGAGGAGAAGATACTCCTTACTATGATTTTAATAGTATTAAAATATTCCACGATGTAGATTCCAGTAATTATTGCATTGAATTAATTTCTGACACTTGCTCATTTATTCGTGTAAATACCGAAATTGGCTATACTGAGTTTGTTTTTGATCATTATGTAGATTCTTTTGAATTGAACATATACAGACAAGATACCGTTGTTTCAGCATTTAATTTATACGGAATTAGCTTAGATAATAATGATCCTGGAGTAGTTTATACATCTATTGGAGTGAACGGTGCAAGTACAAAAAGTTATTTAAGGTGTGACCTATTTACCAAGCACCTAAAAGCTGTAAACCCTGACTTAGTTATTTTTTGTATAGGAATTAATGATGCTTATGACCCTAGTTTTAACCCTCAAAATTATGAGAACAATTATGACACTTTGGTTCACTGGATAAAATCTGTTAATCCAAATGCAGAGTTTCTATTTGTTACCAATAACGATAGTTATTACAAAAGAAGATATCCTAACAAAAGAGCATTTGAAGCTAGAGATGCTATGATAAGATTGGCAAAGAAGCATAATTCAGGAATGTGGGATATGTTTAATATTATGGGAGGTTTAGGCTCTTGTAACAAATGGATTAAAAACGGTTGTGCTAAAAAAGATAAAATCCATTTGACAAAAAAAGGTTATATCCTAATGGGTGATTTAATGTTCTCTGCAATAATGAAAGAATATTCTACTTATTTGAAAATTGAGAATAAATAATTATGAGTAATAAAATAGATTTTCACTTTAATAAATTTTCAACTTTATGAACTCCATTAAGGCAGTAATATATGATATGGATGGTGTTATAATTGACTCTGAACCATTATGGAGAGAAGCTTTAATATATTGCTTTAACAAAGTTGGTTTTGACTTTAGTCAAGATAAATGTAGAGTAACCCAAGGTATGCGTTTAATCGAAGTTGTTGAATACTGGTACGCTCAACAACCTTGGAAAGGGAAATCTATTAAAGAAGTTGATCAAGATATTCTAACAAAAGTAACAGCACTTATTTCTGAAAAAGGAATAGCAATGGATGGTGTTTATGAATCTATAGAACTATTTAAATCTAAAGGATACAAAATAGCTCTTGCCTCCTCTTCTGCTTCATCTTTAATAAATGTTGTATTAGATAAATTAAATATTAAAGATGAATTTGAAGTAGTAAATTCTGCTGAGTATTTAAAATTTGGAAAACCACATCCTGAAGTATTTATAAAAACTGCCCAAGAATTAAATGTTCCTCCAATAAACTGTTTAGTTATTGAAGATTCATTTCATGGTGTTTTAGCTGGTAAATCTGCAGTAATGAAAGTTATCGCTATCCCTGAAGAGAAATATCATAACGATCCAAGATTTAGTATTGCGGATTATAATTTAAAAAGTTTAAAAGAATTAGACACTATAAATTTTGACTGAAATAACTAACATATCAGAATGGTTTTCTTGGTTTTTTAGTGCCGAAAACGTAAAGAATATTTTTACTTATAACGAAGGTGAGCCTCTAATATTTACTGGTTTTTACTTTTGGGCATTTTTTGCTGTTGTCCTTACTTTCTATTCTATTATACATAAAAAGAGAGCAATGCGAAATGCTTTCTTATTTTTTGTTAGTCTCTTTTTTTATTACAAAACAAGTGGTTTATTTATAAGTATACTTCTCTTTTCTACCCTTTGTGATTATATAATCGGACATCTGATTCATTCATCAAAAAAACAAATAGTCAAAAAAATATTTGTTGCTACAAGTGTAATTATCAATCTTTTTGTACTCTGCTATTTTAAATATGCTTACTTCTTTACAGATGCATTTAACGCATTCTTCCAAACTAATTATGAAGTATTTAATCACTTTGCACAGTGGACAAATAACTATGCAGATACGCACTTTAGTGTAAATAAGATCTTACTTCCAGTAGGAGTTTCATTTTATACTTTTCAAACTATAAGTTATGCCGTTGATGTTTATCGTAAAGAGATTAAACCAGTAAAAAGTATTTTAGATTTTGGTTTCTATGTTTCTTTCTTCCCTCAATTAGTTGCAGGACCAATTGTACGAGCAGCAGATTTTATTCCTCAGCTTTATAAACCTTACAGCTTATCTAAATACAACTTTGGTTTAGCCCTATTTTGGATTTTAAAAGGTCTAACTAAAAAAGTAATTATTGGAGATTATATAGCCGTAAATTTTATTGATAGAATTTTTGATAACCCAATGATGTTTACAGGTTTTGAAAACCTTATGGCTTTATATGGTTACTCCTTACAGGTTTATGCCGATTTTTCTGGATATACAGATATGGCCATTGGAATAGCACTTTTAATGGGCTTTACGTTACCTAAGAACTTTGATTCACCCTACAAGGCTAAAAACGTTGGAGAGTTTTGGAAACGTTGGCACATTAGTTTATCTGGCTGGTTAAAAGATTACTTATACATTCCTTTAGGAGGAAACCGTGGAGGTAGTGTTGGAACTTGGATTGCTTTAGTCTTCATATCTGCTTTTATAATAATGCTTTCAGGTAAAATGATTGTTCTCTATGGCTTTATTTGGGCAACGCTACTAATTACTTTCTTAGCCATTTGGATAAAATCTTTTAGAGCTTGGTTAACCACCAATATCAATCTTTTAATTACTATGTTATTAGGTGGTTTATGGCATGGCGCAAGTTGGCAATTTGTTATTTGGGGTGGTCTAAATGGTTTAGGACTTATCGTATATAAACTTTGGCGAAAAATTAGTCCTTACGAGAAGTTCGACAATGCTATTGGAATAGTAATTAAAGTATTTGTAACATTCAACTTTATCACTTTTACCCGTATTTGGTTTAGAGCAGAAAACATGGAATCTACTTGGCAAATAATTAATCGAATCGGTACAAGTTTTAACGCATCATTAATTCCTGGAATATTAGTTTCTTACAGTAATGTTTTTGTAATGATGTTACTTGGTTTTGTTATTCACTGGCTACCTGTTAAGGTTAAAGATTGGTATAGAGATGCGTTTATTAGGTTACCATTGGTAGTGAAAATAATTGTTTCAGCAATTACTGTATTTGCTGTTTACCAAGCGATGTCTTCAGAATTACAAGCTTTTATCTACTTTCAGTTCTAAAAGTGGTAATTTCGAACTTAGATTTAAGCTTATGAAAAAATTACTGCCATTACTATTTATTGTTATTTCAGCAAATTCTTTTGCTCAAACAGATTCTACTTTTATTAGAAAAATATATGATGAAGCTCTAGAACAAGGAGAATCACATAAAAACCTAAGAAGTCTTTGTAAAGATATCGGAGCAAGAATAACTGGTTCTGCAGAGGCTCAAATGGCTATAAAATGGGGCGAAAAACTGCTAAAATCGTATAATTTTGACACCGTTTATTTACAAGAAATAAAAGTGCCTCATTGGGAACGTGGAACAACTGAAGCAGCTTGGATAGAAAATGAAGACGGAGAAATTATTAAACTTGATATTTTAGCCTTAGGTGGTTCTGTTGGTACAAATGGCTTAATTTCTGGTGAAGTAATTGAAGTATCAGATCTTAAAGCGTTAAAACAACTTACAGAAGATGATGTAAAAGGCAAAATCGTTTTTTTAAGTCAACCTTTTGATAAAAAGAATATACAGACTTCTAAGTCTTATGGCGCTTGTTATCCAATACGAGGACTTGGAACAAATGAAGCTGGAAAACTAAATGCTAGAGCTGTTGTAATTCGCTCTTTAGCAACTCCAGAAGATGATTTTCCGCACACAGGAACAATGAGTTATGATACGGATGTAAATAAGATTCCTGGCGCTGCAATGAGTACAAATAATGCTACATTACTTTCAAACTGGTTAAAAAAGGGAAAGGTTACTTTAAAAATAGAAATGGATTGTAAAACATATCCTAATGTAACTTCTTATAATGTTATTGCTGAAATAAATGGGAAAGATGATAAAGTAATCACTTGGGGTGGACACTTAGACTCTTGGGATGTTGGTGAGGGTGCACATGATGATGGTGCTGGAATTGCTCATAGTATTGAAGCATTAAGAATTTTAAAAAAACTAGGTTATCAACCAAATCATAAATTACGTTGCGTGCTATTTATGAATGAAGAGAATGGTAATATGGGTGGAAAAAGCTATGCTAAAATTGTTTCTGAAAAAAAAGAAGAACACATTTGTGCTATAGAAAGTGATAGAGGAGGTTTTTTACCTGTTGGTTTTGATGTAAATGGAACTAATGAACATCTAAAAATGGTTCAAAGTTTTGAGACCTTATTGAGCAGTTTTGAGTTATACCGTTTTCGCAAAGGTTTTGGAGGAGTTGATATCGGTCCTTTAAAAGAATATTACCCTAATATGATTCAATTAGGATTAGCTATTAATTCTCAAGCTTATTTCAATTATCATCATACTCATAATGATGTTTTTGAGAATGTTAACAAACGTGAACTGGAACTTGGAAGTGCAGCAATGGCTTCAATGATTTACTTAATGGATAAAACGTTAGAGTAACGTTAAAACCTTATTTCAAAAGTTAAATACACCTAGTTAAGGATGAACGGTTTGTCTTATATTATTCAAATATCCTATATTTACTTACTAATTTAGATATTTGAACACAATTCTTAACATAAACGGTATTTCCAAAAGCTACGGAAAGGTGAAAGCCTTAAATAATCTTAGCCTTAAAATTAATAAAGGCGAAATTTATGGTATTCTTGGTCCTAACGGCAGTGGAAAAACAACTACCCTCGGAATTATTCTTAATGTTTTAAATTCAGATTCGGGATCTTTCGAATGGTATGGAGAACCTCCATCTAAATATAGTAGAAAAAAAATTGGTTCTCTTTTAGAAACACCTAATTTCTATCCCTATTTATCTGCTCGTCAGAATTTATCAATTGTTTGTAAAATAAAAGAGGTTTCAGAAAAAGAAGTAGATAGAGTTTTAAGTACTGTCGGTTTAATCAACAGAGCCAATTCTAAATTTGAAACCTACTCTTTAGGCATGAAGCAAAGATTGGCCATTGCTTCTGTACTTATGGGAGATCCAGAGGTGTTGGTTTTAGATGAACCAACCAATGGGTTAGATCCCCTAGGAATATCTGAAATAAGAACTATTATACTAGATTTAGCTACTGAAGGTAAAACCATTATTATGGCAAGCCACATTTTAGATGAAGTTGAAAAAACATGTTCTCATGTTGCAGTATTAAAAATGGGTAACCTATTAACTTTTGGACCTATACAAACCGTATTAAATAACCAAGAACAATTATTTGTTTCTTCAGATAATTTAGACCTTCTAAAACTAACATTAAGTCAGATTGATGGTATTAGTGGAATAAACCAAGTTAGCAATAAAGTATATTTAATGCTTGCTGAAGGAAAAACGAGTGCATATCTTAATAAAGCACTATTTGATAAAGGAATTATTGTTTCTGAAATTGGAGTTCATAAATCTAACTTAGAATCTAATTTCTTAGAACTGATAAAATAGATGTTAAACTTACTACACATAGAATATAAAAAATTGATTCCTTACTCTACCTTTTGGATGATTTTTGGATTATTTTTTTTTTTTACTCCTATTGTATTTTATGGTGCAGGGCAAATTAAAATTGAAGGATTTCCTATTGATTTTACGACAATGTACAACTTTCCAAATATTTGGAATAACATTACCTATATAGCAAGTTGGTTTAATTTGTTAATGGGAATGCTCATAGTTATTTTAGTATGTAATGAGTTTTCTTTTAAAACATGTAGACAACATATTATTGATGGACACAGTAAGGCTGATTTTATAGTTTCTAAGATTCTTTTAATGACTTCTTTTGCTCTAATCTGTACAGTTTACCTATTTATTACTGGAAGTCTATTTGGATTTATCTCTGGAGGAAATGGTTCTTTTACAGCACAAATTAATTATCTCTTAGTTTATTTTATTCAAGCTTTAGGGTATATGTCTGTTGGCTTGATAATAGCTGTTTTAATTAGATCTTCAGCTCTATCCATAATTATGTTTCTATTCTCTATTCTTGCAGAGACAATTATTAGAACGTTAGTCCCTGATTTTATTGGACAGTATTTCCCAATGAAAATAATTTCTAACCTTACTCCTGTTCCTACTCCAGAAGGAATGATTACTGAACAAATGAGAAATACTATAATGCAAGAAGAAATGTGGTTAAATACAACCTTATTAATTGCTATTATATACATTTTAGCATTCTGGAGAGTAGCTTATTTTATCCTAACAAAAAAGGATATTAAATAAAATATGATAAAAATTATAAAGGCAACAGAAAAAGATGCTTCTGTTATAATCAATATTGGAAGAAAATCTTTTATAGAAACTCACCAAACCAGTGCCCCAGAAAAAATTATTAATTCTTATTTAAATGATAAACTTTCGCTAGCTATTGTTACTGACGAGCTTTCAGATTCTTCTAATCATTTTTATCTCATTTATTATAAAGATAAAATTGCTGGTTATTCTAAAATAATATTCAATAGTACTCACCCTAACATTAATACTGAGAATATTACAAAATTAGAAAGGCTTTATTTATTACAAGAGTTTTATGATTACAAACTGGGATACCACCTTTTCCAATTTAACCTAGCACTTTCTAAAAAGAATAAGCAGAATGGAATGTGGTTATTTGTTTGGATAGAAAACAAAAGAGCAATTAATTTCTATAAAAAGACAGACTTTAAAATTATTGGAGAACATGATTTTGCGTTATCTAAAAATCATTCTAATCTTAACCACCAAATGTTGTTAACCTATTAATTCTATTATAAGAAATCTTGTACTGAGAATGCCTAGGGAAAGGATTACTTAATTGGACTATCTACTTCTTTAGCCATATGGTTAAACACTTGCTTTTCTACAAAACCAGGAAACCATTTACTTAAGAACACTACTAATTTACCCTGTGTAGTTAAAACTAGTGTTCGTTTTCTTTTCTCAACACCTTTAACTATATGATTAGCCACTTCTTCAGAAGTCATCATTTTTTGCTCATCTCTTGGTGATTCTCCCTGTACAGAACCATCTGAAGATAATGCCGTATTTCTTATATTAGAAGCTGTAAATCCAGGACAAGCAACCATAACATGTAAGTTATTCTTTAAGTTTTCTGTTCTCAAAGCCTCTAAAAATCCTTGCATAGCAAATTTAGATGCCGAATAACCCGTTCGAGCAGGTAAACCAACATAACCAGCAATTGAAGATACACCAACCACAGAACCTTTATTTTTTAAAATGTGTGGTAAAGCATATTTAGTACAATAAATAGTTCCATAAAAATTGATATTCATTACTTTTTCTAATACCTCAACATCCATATCATTGAACACTGCACGCATAGATATCCCTGCATTATTAATTAATGTATCTATTCTCCCAAATTTAGAAATAGTCTCTTTAACCATATTTTCGCATTCAGATTGAATAGAAACATCACATTTAACTACTAAAACCTCTACTCCTATTTTTTTTATTTTAGCTGCAACAGCATTTAATTTATCCAAGTTACGTGCCGCAATAACAATTTTTGCACCTCTATTTGCAAATTCAATAGCACATGCCTGCCCAATTCCTGATGATGCTCCGGTAATAATTACAATTTTGTTCTTCATAATAACATAAAATAGGCTGCAAATATAGTTAAGAACAAGATAAAACAACTTATTTCATTTCCTAAATCACTCTTAACCAAGCAATAAAAAAAAAAGTGAAAAAAAGTGAAAAAAAGGTTTAACAATATGAAAAACACTATTATATTTGCAATCCTTAAACGGAAGATCTGGTAGCTCAGTTGGTAGAGCATCTCCCTTTTAAGGAGAGGGTCCTGGGTTCGAGCCCCAGCCAGGTCACTAAAAAATCCCGAACTTTGTTCGGGATTTTTTTATGGCTAAAACTTTTATTTTTTTATACTTAAAAATATTTGCAATGTTAAAAAACACTAGTATATTTGCAATCCTTAAACGGAAGATCTGGTAGCTCAGTTGGTAGAGCATCTCCCTTTTAAGGAGAGGGTCCTGGGTTCGAGCCCCAGCCAGGTCACTAAAAAAATCCCGAACTTTGTTCGGGATTTTTTTATACCCAAAACTTTCTTCTTTTTCGGCTCAGCAAGCATCAAGTAAGAAAGTTGTGAGATTTAAGAGAAAATATTTGTAAGTCTATATAGCCAAAAGTCTATGTTCCTAACCTCCTCTATATCTTGATGCAGTCTGTATTTCTCAAGATTCACTCACATGCTTTAACTTTTCTGTAGGAATAAATAAAGAAAATAGAGGAGATAAAAATCACACTTTACACTAACCCTACATATGGGCAACTCAGCATCACGTTAAAAGAAGCTAAATCAATAAACATTAGAAACAGCTTAGGCCAACTTATGCTAGTTCATAATCATACATCCACAGATATACTGAAGTTAGATATATCGTATTTCCCAAAGGCATATACTTTTTACAGTTAAAATTGGATGAAAATTTAATAACTAAAAAGTTAGTAAAACAATAGGATAATTTAATTAAACTGTCTCACAGGCCTAATATAACCAGGCGTTTGAAAGAAATTACCTGATATATCATGGTTAGTAAATGTAACCTTTGCTCCTAAGTCAAAACGAATCCCTATTTCCCTGTGGGCAAAAAAAACAGGGTTTGTGTTTACTAATACTGAATCTTTACTTGAACTCATATATCCTAAAGATTCAAAATTAGCTTTTGCCTTATCTCCAATATGGATATACATCCAGCTTAACTCATCCTGACTTGGCATAAACCAGTCTGAATATCCAGAAAAATTTAGAGTATCGCAATAATAAGCGGCATAATCTCCATCAGCCTGCGTGTTAACTATAATATCTGTGTTATTCTGACCAGACCAAACTGAGACATCTAAACCATGAAGAGAATATCCATGAATATGCCACCAATTCATCAGAGGGTCAGCTTTATTTACATCTTGTATAGCTACTAAACCAGTTGCATTAACTGAATCCACATAAAATATCAATCCTCCCTGATAGTTTACTCCGTATAAATCTGATACTGAAAAATTTGCTAAAATAGATACCATAGTCTCTCCATTAAATATTGCTAGTTCAACTCCAGTAAGAGGTTCCGAAATATCCATAGGTTCTAGTGTATTTTCCTCTTTAAAACAGCCAACAAGTACTAAGCAGCTAATAATTATAGGAAAGATACATCTCATCACTACTTTAGTTTTTTAATCAATTTAGGATAAAATATCGCAAATCCCACCATAAGTAACCCAATAATGATGAGTAAAATAGATTTTGTTTGCTTTAAACTTTTAATCTCATTTTGCTGAATTTCAACTAAAGCTTTAAACTCTTCAATTGCAAATGATTCTGTCTCATTCTCAGATTGACTCATCTGATCGATCACCTTAACAGTTATCCCCTCTTGTCTATGGTTAGTATCTTGAGCACTCATGCTAATTATAGTTAGCAAAAAGAATATGGCTATAATATTTTTCATTTACCAAAAGTAGTTAAACTTAAACAGTAAATACTTCAATTTTATAACCCACAAAATTTGAAATAAATTAATTAACTATCAATAATTTAATTTACACAAATTATCCCTCTTTTTTTAAAAGCTCATACAATATTTTTCAGCATCCTTGCAGAATTTTCAGAAATGTAGGGTTTAGGCCTTGTCTCCTATCTCCGTTTAGATTTTAGTCCATATTCATAGAACTTTACCTGAAGCTTCCTTGAACCACCTCCTTCTTTTAATTTATAGGTAAACTTGTTTACCTCATATGCAAAAATATTTGATAGAAAGTTTTAGATCTTATCCTTACTGAATAATTATCTTCAGTATAAACATCATTTTCTTTAAAATAAGAACGAAGCTCTTCTCCTTCAACTTTATAATGAATCAATTAATATTATTTGTAACAATAGTTTTACAAAAGCTATAAATAAGATCCTGTCTATAGCGTTATACTGATAGAATATTCATCAATTCATTACGCTACTCTAAAATTTTGGGCTTGATCATTTTTTTTATAGTTAATATCCACTTATTAATTCATTCTTATTAGATAAGAAAAAATATTTTTTTCTCTTATTTTACTATTATAGTTTTAATTAATTATTGAGACTATATAACTCTCTAAGAGTTTAATAACCAATAGTTTTATTTGATTTTAATATATATTTCATACAGCCTCTTTTTTGAATCCTATTTTTTTCTGATTTTTTTTTTAAGAAATGTGTCCTTTTTTGAAAAAAGAACTATATTTGCCGTCCTTAAATGGTGGTTGTAGCTCAGTTGGTTAGAGCGCTGGTTTGTGGTGCCGGAAGTCGTGGGTTCGAATCCCATCTTCCACCCTTAAAAAGTAAAAAGCCGATTCTTATGAATCGGCTTTTTTGTTTCTATTAATATTTCCCTCCCTTTTTAAGGCTCTATTAAAATTGATACTTCACTCTTTGCGTAAGCTCCAAAGTAACCTACAACATTATCTCCACTTAAATTACTCTGAGGGTTCCCAGGAACTTCTCCTTCTTGAGAAGAACTTAATCCTACAAAATACCTGAAATTTGGCTCATCTACTGATATTAATTGAATAGTAGCTACCTCTTCAGCAGTATAAGAGGAATTAAACACAGGTAAACCCGTTGAAGCTCCATCTATTGCATCATCACTCCAATTTACAAACCCATCTAATTGTTCCTCACCTAGGAAAGACTTCATTCTATAAAAATTGATAACATTTAAAGGATCAGTAAAGTGACATATAATGCTATATTCTACTTCATCATTACTGCCAAAACTAGGATCTTCATTATAAGTAAGAGAGTCTATTTCAATTCTTGGATTCATAAAAGAAGTAGCAGTAATTATTTCACCGTTAATATTTACGTTTAACTCATAAGCTCTTCCTGCTACTCCTATTAGGTTAGAATTTGTGTAATAACCAGGCATAGTATAAACTTCTGTCAAGTTAAACACACCACCAACCCCATCTTTTATTTGTACCGAAGCGTTAGATACTATCTCAATAGCATCATTATTATCAAACGGACGAGTTTTAGAGATAGAAACAAAATTATCTCCCAAACTATCATAAACAATTCCTTCAATCACAAAAAGTTGTTCAGAATCTTTTAAATCTAAATCAATTTCTTTTTCACATGCTGAAAATATTACGAGAATTGAACTAATAATTAATATCGTTTTAAAGGTTTTCATATTCTTAAAATTTAAAATTATAAGTAACTGATGGTATCATCTTAAACAGTGAGGTTTGGGTAATCTTTGAATCTTCAAAAGAGATAGAATATGCGTTTTCACGAGCATAAAGATTGTAAACAGAAAAATTCCAACTCGATGTAAATCTCTTTTTCGTTTTTTCAGTTTCGCCAGTTTCTAAATTCTTTACCTCTTTATATTTCTTACCGTCCCAAGTAAGCCCAATATCCATCCTATGATAATTAGGCATTCTAGATCCGTTCCTATCAGAATATAAATTAACAGTTTGATTATCAATTTCATATTTACCTGTTGGAAATGTTACTGCATTACCAGTATAATAAACAAAAGTTGACGAAATCTTTACCCTATCACTTAATGAATACATACCCACAAGAGATAAATCATGTGTTCTATCTTGTTTTGTAGAAAACCATTCTCCATCATTTAACACCTCAAATTTGTTCTGGCTTTTAGCCAATGTATAACTTATCCATCCTGTAAATTTCCCTTTTCTCTTTTTTAGAAATAACTCTATACCAAAAGCTCTTCCTTCGCCATATAATAGCTCACCTTCTACAATAGGGTTTAATGAAACTTCTGCCCCATTTTTATAATCAATAGTATTATCTAAAATCTTATAATATACTTCGGTAGAAAACTCATACACGTTATTTTTAAAGTTCTTAAAGAAACCTAAAGCTACTTGATCAGAAACTTCTGGTTTAATGTTATTGCTACTAGGCATCCAAGTATCCGTTGGACTTTCACTTGATGAGTTAGATAACAAATGTAAATACTGGTTACTTCTTGCATAGGAAGTTTTTAAAGAACTTGATTCGTTCAATTGATATTTAACAGACACACGAGGCTCTAATCCATTATAAGAAGATACTTTTTGCCAACTTGTATAGTTTGTTGTATCAGAAATTGAACCATCATCTTCAAATGAATAAATTTCTCCGGGACCTACCTGTGTGAAATTTGAATATCTAAGACCATAAGTAACTGATAATAAGTCATTAATTTTTTGTTCATTTGATAAATACAAACCACTTTCTATAGAATATCTTTTTTCAATTTTAAGTTCATTAATATTCTCTAATTCTCCTGTAGATGAAAACTCACCAGGTGCAAAAGTATGGTGTACTAAACTACCTCCGAATTTAATTTTATTCTTATCATTTAAATAGAAGTCAAGATCTTCTTTGATAGTTAAATCTTCAATTTTAGAATCTATTTGAAACTCTGCTGCATCAATACTAAATTTATAATTATAATTACTATAAATAAGCGATGTGTTACTGAAGAGCTTATCATTAAACAAATGGTTCCATCTTAATGTTGCAGTAGTATTACCCCAATTAATACCAATTCGATCTTTAATGCCAAGCTCATCTTTCCCAAAATAACCTGACAAAAACACTCTATCTTTTTTGCTCAACCTATAATTAGCTTTTAAATTTAAATCATAAAAATATAGTGTTGTATTTTTGATATTTTCATTGCTAGATAATCTAGTAAACTGATCAACATATGTTCTTCTTCCAGAAATTATAAAAGAACCTTTATTTTTAACTATGGGAGCTTCAATCGTTAATTTTGATGAAATCAAACCCAAGCCACCACTAACAGACAATTTTTTAGAGTTTCCATCTTTCATTTTGATATCCAATACAGATGATAGTCTACCTCCAAATTGAGCTGGCATACCTCCCTTGTATAATGTTAAATCTTTAATTGCATCCGAATTAAAAACAGAGAAAAAACCTAATAAGTGAGAGGCATTATATACGGGTGCTTCATCTAATAAAATAAGATTCTGATCAGCACTCCCACCTCGAACAAAGAAACCTGCGCTTCCTTCTCCTCCGGTAGCTACTCCAGGTAATAGTTGTATCGTTTTTAAGACATCTCTTTCTCCAAATAGAACAGGAATACTTTCAATCTCTTTCATATCAATTTTAGTAACACTCATTTCTGTAGAACGAATATTTTCATCTTCTTTTTTAGCGTTAACCTCAAAAGCTTCCAATTCATTAGCACCACTTCCTAATTCAATATCTTTTTTGTTATTTTGATTAAAATTGATTTTATACTCTTGTGTTTGAAATCCTACATAACTATACTGTATTGTATATTCACCTTTCGGAAGTGTTAATGAGTAAAAGCCATAAACGTTACTAATAGTTCCTGTTCCAGGAAGTTCTTTAACAAAAATAGTTAAGCCAATTAAATCCTCACCATTACTTAAATCTTTAACTGTTCCACTAAGCGTATACTTTTCTTGAGCAAGAATATTAATTGAATAAAGAAACACTAATATAAAAAGTCCATTTTTCATCATAACACAAAAGTATTCTTAAAAAAACATATACAATAAATTCTATTATGAATTAATTGTTAATTTTTTATAATTTATCTCGCTATATATCGATCTATATTTTGAATAGCTCAAATACTTATTTACCCGGTATATCATATTTTAAAAAAACAGCATCTTTTGTGTTAACGCACACTATTTAAATGGGTATTTAACTACTTCTTTTGGAAATGGCTTTAAACATATTTTCTTGGTTCTTTTAATATTATTTAGACATTCCTGCTTAAGCTATATTTCTTTCAGTGCTTTTGTTATTTAGCCAAAATAGATGTTAACATACAAATAATATTACTATCTTAGATAGGTGATTAAGAAGTTTATGAATGATTGTTTATCTAAGTAATAGAATTCGTTTGTAGCTGGAAGCTACAAACAACAATTCTTAATTCTATTTTAGAATACACTTATTTTTAAATACTTATTGTACTTAAAGTGGTTTTTATTCATGTAGATTGCAGTGCATATTATTCTCAATTACTGCAGCAAACTGAAACATCGAACTTTGAATGGTCGGATGGTCAACATTAACAACTTGATATTTATAAAAACTCTTTTATATATTTGTAGTTTAGAGTGAAAATGAACTTAAAGCATACTTTTTGAAGAATAAATGTTTTCGTCTAAAGATGTATTTTAAACCTAGTGATGAGATTTTAGCTAACGAAATTATGTATCTTTGTTTACATAAAATAATGCGAAATAACCTTGTTTTTCAACTACCAAATTTAATTTTAAAGTCGGCAGAAATAGTATCATAATTAATGACGGATAATTAACAATCATTTAACTTTACTTTGTTTTCATTTTGAGTTTAAGCAAATACATATTATTCCTTTTAACCTTTTTAATTATTTTAAAAGGTAAAGCTCAAAACCATGATGTCTATTTAATTGGGAATTTAAAAGGCCCTAAAATGGAAAAACGTTTACGCCACCTTTCCCAATCTATAAAACAACAAAGTAATGGAAAGGAATTCACTTTACTTCTTCTAGGTGATATCAGACAAAAAAATCTAATCAAAGAAGACTCACTCATCTCTTTTTTAAAAAAAATTGAACAAAAAAACGGAAAAATAATTGCAGTTACTGGTGATCGGGATTGGGACAAATCAAGTAACCATGGCTTAGATACTGTAGCTGCTTTAGAACATCGTTTTAACACCAAATTAGGGCATCATATATTTATCCCTTCAAAAGATTGTCCTGGCCCAACGATTAGAGATATTGGAAATAATATTAGAATCATAGGAATTAACTCTCAATGGTGGTTACACCCATTCAGAAAAGCTTTACCTGTTGATTCTGATTGTAAAAACAGTACTAAAGTTCAAATTTTAGATGAGTTAAATGAAGCTATAGAGTCCGCAGCAGGAAGGCAAGTAATTATTATGACTCATCATCCAATCATTTCTGGAGGAGTTTATGGAGGAGCTCTAAATATGATTGAGCATATTTTTCCTTTCAAGCATGATAAACCGAATAACAAAACTTTTTTGCCTTTTTATGGCTCATTTTATATGAACTACCGAAGAAACATTGGTAGCACTCAAGATATGAGCAGCGAGGTCTATGACTCTTTTATTAAAGATATTGATGGCGTAGTACGAGATTATAAAAATATAATAATTTGCTCGAGTCATGAGTATGATATGGAAGTATTAAAGACTAATAATAATTATCAAATTATTTCTGGAGCATTATTAAAAACTTCAAAAGTTAATAATATTGAAAACACACTATACGCTTCAGATAAATTAGGTTATATTAAACTAGAAGTAGGAAAAGATAGTGTTTGGAGTAAAATTTTACTTTATGATAAACTGACAAACACTTATAATGTAAAGTCGAAATTTGTTTTAAATGATCACCTCCTAAAACAAAAGCAAAAAGAGATTACAATATTAAGTGATAATTCTAAAAACAAAAAAGGAGACTTATTTTATGGTGGTAATTACAAAGCAAATTCACTAAAAAAAGTATTTTTCGGCAACTTATATAGAGATGCTTGGACTACCCCTATAGAAATTCCTACCCTTAATTTAGACACAATTTTTGGTGGCCTAACCCCATTAAAAGAAGGTGGCGGTTTACAAACTGTTTCTTTAAAATTTGTAGATAAATACGGAAGAAAATATGCTTTCAGATCTATTAATAAAAACCCTATTAAATCTATTCCAATAGAATTTAGAATTGATTTAGTTGAGGGTATAACTCAAGATATGACAGCAACACAGCATCCCTATGGAGCACTATTCGTTTCTAATTTATTAGATTCTACCAATTTGGAACACGAAAAAGCTAAACTCTTTGTAATGCCAGATGATCCTAAATTAGGTATTTACCGAGAAAAGTTTGCAGGAATGTTTGGTATGTTAGAACAAAAACCAACCGAGCTTAAAGATTTGAAATACAGTTATGCCAAGGCTAATTCTGTAAAAGGTTCATTCAGTGTTTTTAAAAAGATTTATGATTCTCCAAAACATCGAATTGATACTGCTCTATTTGCTAAAGCAAGGATTTTTGACATCTTTATTGGAGATTGGGATAGACATGAAGATAATTGGAAATGGTTAGGTTATAAAAAAGATAGCACCTCTACCTCTTATAAAATTTATCCAAAAGATAGGGATCATGCATTTTCAAGAATGGATGGTTTATTTTATTTTTTAGCTGATAGAGAATGGGGAATTCCTTTTCGAGAAAATTTTGATTATAAATTTACTGGTCTTACCAGTTTAACTAATAAAGGAAACCATATGGATAGGATGTTACTATCTGGGTTAAGTAAAGAAAAATGGCTAAGCATTACAGACGAACTCATGTCAGAGATTACGGATGAAACAATTGATAGAGCCCAACTCTCTTTTCCTAAAGAAATACAAAATAAATCAGGCCAAATTATTGCTGAAAAACTAAAATCAAGAAGAAAAAAATTAAGCAAATTTATAGAAAAGTACTATTACTTAATCTCAAAAGAAGTTGACATTTTAGGTACTAATAAAAAAGAAATATTTGATGTTGAACGTTTTATGGATGGAACAACAGTTGTAAAAGTTATTAGCAAAAAACGAAACAATGAAGTGCTTTATAAAAGAACTTTTAAATATTCTGAAACTAAAGAAATTAGGCTGTTTGGGCTAGGCGGAGTAGATAGTTTTTATGTGCATGGCACAAGTTATAGAAACTCTTTAATTAGAATTATAGGAGGTTCAGAGCAAGATATTGTATTGGACAAATCTTATGTTAAAGAAGGCTCTAAGAAGACTTTGGTTTATGATTATTTTAACGATGTAATTGTAACTTCAGAAAGAGAGACTAGAGTTGTATTTTCGGATGATAGTGAAATCAATGAATACGATCAAAAGTCTTATAAAAACAACATATATGTTCCTCTTCCTATATTTTTAACGAATCCTGATGATGGAATTAGCGGAGGTTTTGCATTAAAACAAATAAGATACGGTTTTGGACATAAAAAGTACAAAAGCATTAGTAACTACAAAATGTTTTCATCAACTAATGGAGCAACACAAATAGAGTTAAACCACAAACAAAATATAGCAAGAAGTAATTGGTTTGCCACTGGGAATATAGACTTTGGTCAATCCTTTAGATTTTACCGGTTTTTTGGTGAAGGAAATACTACAACTTTCAATGATAGTATTAATGATGGAGGTTTTTATAAAACACGATACAAGGGTGCTATTCTTTCGGCAGGAGCCGAATTAGAGTTTCTAGAAAAAAGTCGATTCTCCATAAATGGTATAATAGAAGCTTTAGTTAAAAATCAATCAGATGAATCTTATTTTGACGCCTTTCCTGACAAAAGCCTAGAAGCTAAAAATGCTGGAGGAGCAGCAATTAAGTTAGATATTGACTTTAGAGATAATCCAAGCTTCACTAATAGAGGAATGCGTCTTACTATTAGTAACAAATCACTGATCTCTAGAGGGCAACTTTTTGGAAATATTAAAGGAGAACTAAGTTATTATGGAACTAGCAGTCTATTAATACCTATCACTTTAGGTGTTACTATTGGCAGTGTAAGAACTTTTGGTGATGAAATACCTTATTATCATTTGGCTAATTTGGGGCAATCAAACAATCTTAGAGGATATCTACAAAACAGATTTTCAGGAAAAGGATCTAACTATTTAAATACTGATTTAAGATTCCATTTTGGAAAATTAAAATCTGACTTTTTACCGATATACTATGGTTTTTCACTTTTTAATGACATTGGTCAGATTTTAAATAAAAATCAGTTTATAGCTTCTAAATGGCATCATGGTTATGGAACCGGTATATATATTACACCAATAAATAAAGAATTTGTTACGCTACACATTAATGTTGAAAGGTCTAAAGAAAAATCGACCTTTTTAAAAATTAAGTTTGGAGTATTGTTATGAGGAATTTAATCACTTTGTTTACCATACTGTTATTACAACTCAACGCAAAGGCTTTAAATAGGGACAGCATTAATTATAGAATTTTTAATATTGGAAATATTGTTGATGTTAAAAATAAACCTGATTTTGCTCATTCTTTAAAGGGTTTAATTTCCTCATCTTCAGAACCTGCTCTTTTAATCCTGAATGGTGATCTTATAAAAAAAAATAAGTCTAATTATTTAGGGTATGATTCTTTAAATATATTCAACATGCTTAAGGTTTTTTCTACAATCTCAAATTGTAAAACAATGGTTATTCCTGGGGATAGGGATTGGAATAATTCAGGAAAACATGGCCTTGAAAAAGTAAATAAATTAGAAACGCTTATTGAGCATAAAAGTTTAGAAAATGTTAAATGGGTATTAGACAATGGATGCCCTGGACCAATTCTCATCGAGTTAGACAGTAATCTTTTATTTATGGCAATTAATACACAATGGTGGAATCATCCTCATGATAAACCTACATCAGTTGATGGACTTTGTAAAATTAACACAAAAAAAGATTTTATCATCGAATTTGAAAATGCTTTATCTGAATCAGAAGATAAGAACTTAATAATTGCCGGGCACTTTCCGCTAGTCATTCAAAGAAAACCTTCTTTAAAAGATTTTATTCTTCCACTTCCAATTCTCGGGAGTTTTACGGCTTCCTTTCATCAAAATATTGGTGGCCATAAAGATATAGTTAATGACTTATTTAACTCTATTCGAAAAAAACTATTAAAAAAAATATCTTTAAAACAGGGGGTAATTTACCTTTCAGGTCATAATTATAATACTCAAATAATTAAGGACGAAAAAAACTATTTCATCAACAATGGATTACCAAATAAATCTAAAAATAATAGAGGAATAAATACAGCCTTATACTCCTCTAACTCTCCTGAAATTATTGAGGTCGTCTATTATTCTAATGGTAAAATTTCGAGTAATATATATTCCTTTATTAATTCCAAATTTCAACTAAAAAAAGAAGTGCCTTTATATCGTTCTATACATGATTCTAATCAAAAAAAATCTATAAAAAACGGAAACAATCTAACACCTTTCAATTACTCTAACAAGTGTTGCTTATCTGATGTTTCAAATATTATTGCTAATAAAAGTGATACTTCACTCTTTACTTCTGCAGGAAATTATAATGCAAGATTTATTAAAAAGCTCTTTATAGGCAATCATTACCGAACTAGCTGGAATGCTATAATTGAAGCCCCTATCCTTAATATGGATACTACAAAAGGTGGTTTAAAGGCCTATAATATAGGCGAAGGACACCAAACAACTTCAGTAAAAATGTATGGAAAAGATGGTTATGCCTATACTTTTAGATCAGTAAATAAAGATGCTACAAGGGGATTAGGAGGTGATCTTATCAAATCATTAATAGCAAGACAATTACAAGATAACGTTTCGATGCAACATCCTTATGGAGGGCTTATTGTAAGTAAATTACTAGATAACACTTCAATTTTACATGCTCAACCTAAACTTTACATGTTACCTAAAAGTGATAACTTAGGTAGTTTTGTTGAGTATGAAGGACTTTTGGGCATTTTAGAAGATCATCCAAAAAATCCAAAAAAAGTCAACAAAACATTTGCTAATGCTGATAAAATTTTACGAGGCCATCAGCTAAACAAAAAGCTTTATGAAAACTACAATCATAAAGTTGATGCTAAAGAGTACACTAAAGCCAGAGTCTTTGATATCCTAGTTAATGATTTTGGTAAACATGAAGACAATTGGAAATGGGCCGGTTACAAATCTGATACAGGAACAATTTATCGTCCTATACCCCGAGATAGAGATCTAGTTTTCACTAAAAGAGATGGTATACTTCCTTGGATAGCAGATAGAGAATGGATGTTAGAGTCAGGAGAAAATTTTGGTTATAAAATAATTGATATTAAAAGCTTAATGTGGGCAGCCCGTCATCCTGATCGTTTCTTAACTAATGAAATGGACAAACAAGATTGGTTAGATGCAAGTAACTACATTAAACATCAAATTACCGATAGTGTAATTCATACTTCTATCCTTGCATTACCCAAGGAAATACAATCTCTTTCTGGCTCTACAATAGAGGCTAAACTAAATACACGAATTAAAGAGTTAGATAGGTATACACTTCAATATTATATGCTTCTTGCAAAACAGGTGGATGTTACGGGGTCAAACAAACCAGAGTATTTTGATATACTAAGAAATAAAGATAATTCTGTAGATGTATCTATATTTAATATAAAGAAAAATTCTATTAGTCTAAAAGGAGATAAACTAATTTATCACAGAAAATTTAATCTAGATGAAACAAAAGAAATTCGGATTTATGGTCTAGGATCTATTGATGTTTTTAACATTTCTGGAAGTGCTAAAAAATCAATTAAACTTATTATTATCGGTGGAGATGGAGCTGACATTATTGCTGACTACTCTAAAGTTAATGGAATAAATAAACTCAGCAAAATTTATGAAAATAATTTAAATAGTCAGATCAATTTAGGCACTGAAGCAAGGATGGTAAAAACCTGGAATGCCGATTTATACGATTTCCAACCTTCTATTTTTGAGTACAACAGATATACACCTATAGCATCTGCTAGTTACAGTGTAGATAATGGTTATAAGCTAGGAGGTGGAGTTCAATTTACCAAGAAAGAAAAATTCGGAAATATAGATTTTTCTGCTAAACATAGATTTTTATTAGAAGCTTCAACACAACAGAACAATATATTTCATCATTACAGTAGATACCACAATATGTTTAGAAAATGGGATCTTGAGTTTGGAACATTTTTAGCCAATCATAATAATTTAACTAACTTTTTTGGTATGGGCAATAACACCGAAAAGAATGAGAATTTAGTAAAGATGAACTATTACAAAACAACTTACAATACTTATTCATTTAATATAGGAGTTATCCGATTTTTTTGGAAAAAAAGTAGCTTTTCTATTAATAGCAAACTTGAGCACAACACTTCACAAATTGGAAAAAATTCTTTAGTAAAGAGCCAAAATACTCTTGACAATAATTTCATCTCAGGAACTACTCGTAATAATATATTAATCTCATCAGCCAATTTAGAAATAGACTTTAGAGACAAAAAAGATCTTCCTGAAAAAGGAATAAAAAGTAGTATAAGCTATAAAAATGGTCTATTTACAACAGAAAAGAATAATTCCTATCATATATTAACTGGAAATTTAGAACATTTATTTACCGTATACATACCTTCTCCAGTAACTTTAGGATTAAAGTCTGGTGGATCAGTTAGTAGTGGTAAAATTCCTTTTTACAAACTCAACTATTTAGGAAACAACAGTCATTTAAGAGGTTTTAGTAATAATAGGTTTACTGGAAAATCTACACTTTTCGTAAATACCGAATTAAGAATTCAACTTAAAAATTTTACAACTACTTTTATACCAATTAAGGTAGGTTTTAAGGCATTCTTTGATAGCGGAAGAGTTTATTCTAGCTTTGATAAATCAGGGTTATGGCATAACGGATATGGAGCTGGAATTTATAGTGTTTTTTTAGATGAGCGATATACTGCAAACTTATCTTTCGCATATTCTAAAGAGGAGAATAACTTAATTATATTTAGTTTAGGGAAATCTTTTAATTAGATAATAATTTATTAAAAATAAAGTTTATATAGAGTGTTTATTCTACCTAAATATCTTTCCACTATTCTTGCTTTAGGATTCTGTTTGAACTTAATCGCTCAGAAATCTATCCATAAAAAGGATTGTGAGCGCTGTATACATGGAAAACATTCTAGTGAGAGTCCTTATACTGTTAATCTTAAATCTGAACTACCCTATATAGCTGCAAGTGCTGGATTATTAGGTTCAGGATTACTAGTTAAGTCTATAAATGAAGAGAAACCTTTTACACTTGAAGAATTAAATAATTTAGATCTAAGTAAAATAAATAAATTTGATAGAGGTGCAGTTTTCAATAATTCATCTAGTGCAAGAGCATACAGTGATTACGCTTTAATGACAGGAGCATTATTACCACTTTATTTTTTATCCAACCACAATACACGATCTGATTTTATTCCGCTAATAATTATGGGTGCTGAAGTCTATGCAATTACAAGCACGTTAGCTTTAAATTCTAAATTTGCTTTTAACCGATCACGACCTTTGGCTTATAACCCTGAATTTTCAGATAAATTCCGCATGGGTAAAACAAGCAAACTTTCTTTCTTTTCTGGACACACCGCTCAAACTGCTGGGTTTTCCTTTTTTATGGCAAAAGTTATTTCAGATTACCATCCCAATATGGCCACAGGTCAGAAAATCGGATTATGGTCTTTTGCAGTTTCACTTCCAGCTGTAACAGGGTATTTAAGAGTGAAAGGTGGTAAACACTTTAATACAGATGTTATTACGGGCTATGCTATTGGAGCTTTTCTTGGTTGGGCTATTCCACATTTGCATAAGAAAAAAGAAAGCAAACTTTCTATTGCTCCTTTTAACTATCAAAATTCTAGCGGACTTAGCTTTACGTTTAGATTAGACTGATTTTTGGTCTTCTAAAAAATGGTGGAAATCAAACTGAGCTCTAACCTTATTTTTAGCTGTTGATTTTTTGTAAGGATTACTTTGTGTTTTATTTAAACTTCGAGCCTTAACATTATCTTTTAATTGCAAATTAATTAAGGTCTTAATCTCATTACTTAAACTTTTTTCTAAAATTGGAAAACCAACCTCAACTCTTCTACTCAAATTTCTTGTCATCCAGTCTGCTGAAGCTAAATACAGTTTTTCATCACCATTATTATTAAACCAATAAATTCTACCATGCTCTAAATAACGATCAACAATACTAATCACTTTAATATTTTTACTCATATCTTCCACTCCTGGAATCAGGCAGCAAATGCCTCTTACAATAATTGTAATTTTAACACCAGCATTGCTTGCTTCATATAATTTAAGGATCATTTGTTTATCCTGAAGACTGTTCATCTTTAAAGTCATCTTACCTACTCTACCAGCTTTTACATGAGCTATTTCATTATCAATTAAAGATTCAAATTGATTACGCATATTAAAAGGTGCCACCAATAAATGTTTAAATGTGGGCGTTTTAATATTTCCTTTTAAAAATTCAAATACCTTATTTAACTCATTGGTAAGATCTGTATTCTTTGTAAGCAAAGCATGATCACAGTAGATTTTAGCTGTAGCTTCATTAAAATTACCTGTTCCAAAATAAGCGTAATCAACTAAATCTTTACCTTCTCTACGTTTAATCAAACATATTTTAGAATGCACCTTAATTTCATCAAAACTGTATAAAACATCAATACCAGCAGCTTTCATTTTTTCTCCCCAATGCATATTTAGTTCCTCATCAAACCGAGCTTTCACTTCATTAAATACAGTAACCTTTTTACCCAATTCTTTTGCTTTGATTAAGGCTTTACAAACACGAGATTCTTCTGCTACTCGATATAAAGTAATATTGATTTCTTCCACCAAACTATCAGTAGCAGCTTCTTCAACAAACTCTAATACATGATTATAATTTTGGTAAGGAAAATGTAATACTACATCCTCTTTAGCAATCGTTTCAAGATAATTTTTACCCTCTAATTTTGGATGATTAATTGAATCGAAGTTCTCATAAACCATGCTTGAACCAGCCTTTACTGGCAAACCAAAAAAGTCGTTAAAATTATGGTATCGTCCTCCAGGGATAACTTCATTTTTCTTAACACCAAACTTCTTTCTAAAACCCTTCAACAATGGTTTTGGCATTCTTTCATCATATAAGAAACGAGAAGGACTCCCTATATCTCTTTTATGAAGACTTGAACTTATTCTTTCCTCTATTGTTTCTGCAATTTCTTCTTCTAAATAAAGCTCAGCATCTCTTGTTAGTTTAAGTGCATAGCATTCTGAACTAACAGGTTCTCCTACTAATTCAGTTAAATAAAGCCTAAGTACATCAGACAATTGAATAATAACTTGTTCTGACTCTTTACTCGGTAAAACGATAAATCGCTTCGTTTTATCCGTTGGAATATTCACTAAGAACTGATTCTTTAAATCACTCTCTATGGCTAGGTACAATCCCTTATTCTTAAGAAACTCTGTAGTATTCTCTGGTAATTTTTTAACTACTAATAATGATTCTACTTCTTTCTTAAAGTAAGCATCTAGATATTCTTTTTGCTCAACATTAATTTTTGTTTGGTCAATTAAATAAATTCCTTCTTTTTTTAATAAAGGAATTAATTCTTCTCTAAAAATTCTTCCAAATTCATCTTGTTGTTTATGAACTGTTTTTTTTATCTTCTTTAACAGCTTTTTAACGTTAACATCAGGCTCTAAACCTTGATCCTTTTGCATGGATAACACATGAATATAGGAGGCTACTCTAACTCTATAAAACTCATCTAAATTAGATGAATAAATAGCTAGGAACCTTAACCTCTCAATTAAAGGAACTTCTACATTAATTGCCTCTTGTAATACTCTATAATTAAAAGATAACCAGCTTAATTCTCTATCAAAATACTTTTTCATACTTTTTTTGGGATGCTAACAACTCATTTTGTAAATTGAGTAATAATTACGACAAAATTACACCTATAATGTTTAGTAACTTTATACTCTAAAATTAAATATTTGGATTCAAATAACTCCTTAAAAAAGTCACTATTACTAATCCCAGACATAAGTGGATTTACAAAGTTTATAAATGAAACTGAAATTGTTCACGGGGTTCATATTATATCAGAGCTTTTAGAAATAATTATCAAAGAAAATACGATGGGACTTAAATTAGCCGAAATTGAAGGTGATGCTGTTTTGTTTTATAAGTACACAGAAAAACCAACTCTAAAGGAGCTTTATGAACAGTGTAAAGACATGTTTCTTGCCTTCCATCAGCATATTAAATTATATGAAAGAGATCGTATTTGTGATTGTGGCTCCTGTTCTGGAACTCCAGATTTAACTTTAAAATTCATTATGGAGATGTTATAGAAAGGAATATTTTAGGGCATTTTCAATTAATGGGAGCCGATGTAACTACTGCTCATAAATTAATGAAGAATAATGTAGATAATGATGAATACCTCCTAATCTCAGAAAATTCTATCTTAAAAAATGACATGAGCAAAGTTCCTTCTTGGTTTAAACTACAAGCAAGTAGCATGAACTATGAGAATGTTGGAAAGATCAATTATCACTATGAGAAATTCACAGAACTACTGAATGAAATTCCAGAATTACCTCCAAGAAAAAAATTAATGGACGAACCCGTTCAATTTACAATTAGTTACTCTATGCCACATTCATTAGAATCTACATTTAAATTATTGAGTAGTCTAGAAAGAAAGCATGAATGGATTGAAGGTGCTAAGAAAATTAATTTTGATGAAATCAAAATTGAAAGAATAAGAACAACTCATGAATGTATTACTCCTTTAAATAAATTACACATTGAAACTACTATTATTGATAAAAAAGGGAGTAATAAAATTTTTGGATAAGAAGCTGATGCAGTAGGTATTTTTCCTGCAGCAAACCAACTTTATAGTTTAACAAAAATAGGAGATAATGAATGTAAAATACAACTAGAGGTACGTTTTAAATCGAGTTTATTCAATAATCTGATTTTTAAGAACCTATTTAAATCAGGGCTTACAAAGTCTTTAAGAAAACTAGAACTGATATTAACTCATGATAGATCTAAACCGGAACATTTGATTGATTAGACATCATCATAAATACTCCGAAGAGAACTACTGAGACAATCATTCCATACATAAAAACAATATAACAGATTCTAAGGTAATTGTATTTTCTAGCTAATACAACACCAAGGAAATAAAGATCTCGAATTAATGAACTGTAAAGATATTCTTTGTCTTTCATTATTTCTTTCATTCCCCATTCGTAATCTTTCAATTCCATTTTATGAAAATTTCCAAAAAACAACAAATTAGCTTTTCTATTTTTTACATCTTCGGTAGAAAATTTACCTGCAAGAATTTTTGGTTTAGTAGAAAGCGTAGCTAAGACTATAGTAATTAAACACACTACTAGCATAAATACACTTGGAATCATTAACTCAGGATGCTTATCAAACTTTGAAAATAATGTGGATATTATTATCGATAATATAAGCGCATTAATACTCAACATTATATTCGCCTTATTATCTGCTATTGCACTCAACTCCATATGGTTTTTAAGTGCTGTTCTAAACATTGTTTCAATTCCCTTTTCAGGAACTTCAGCTTTTTGAGTCTTTAATTTTAATTCTTTTTCCTTTAATTGGTTTTTCTTATCAGCACCTTTATCTTTAGTCTTAAGCTTCTTTAATTCGTCATGTTTTCCAATTAAATTACTAATCTTTTGCTGATTGTATTTTAAAAAAGCCGTTTTAGTGTTGTATTGATGTCCACTTAAAAAGGCAATTTCTTGTTCTAACCATTCAACATCACTGTCTACTTTACCAATACAACAGCCCCATTCTACTCTTAAAAGTTTAGAACGATCTTCATAAAATTTAGAGCCTAAACCATACATATCTGCATCACATAGAATCTCTTCTAAAATAGAATTAGGTTCAACTCCCATTTCGGTAGCAGCAATACAGATTTCAATCTGCTTTATTTTATCTTTAGAATAGTTGTTTTGAATTAGAAATTCCTTAGCAACTTCTATACTTTTTTCCTCATGTTTTTTAAGAGTGGTTAAATATCCCACATCATGAAAGTAAGCTGCTAGTAAAACAACTTCCTTATCTTCTTTAGACAATTTTTCTCCATCACAAATTAAATCTGCAGACTCTACAACATCATGTGTATGTCTATAATCATGAAAGGCTAATTTAGTTGTATCAGATTTTTTGAATAAATCAAAAACAAAATCTTCTGATAATTTTAATATATCTTTTGAATTACTCATTCTCTTATAAATTATGACTGAATCTCTTTTATTAACTCATCCATTGCTTTAGCAGATTGTTTCTCATGATCATCTTGATAGATTATTTTAACTCTCAACGCTTTTAATCCAGAAACACCTTGTAAATCTTCCAATTCTAATTCTTCAATCTTCCCAAAGATATGCTTTGATTGTAGAAATTTCAAATATTTTCTATATTCTACTGCTTCCCTCTCCTGAGAATAAACAATAGAGAGCTTTCCTGGAACTGTAATTCGCTGATCTGTACACTTTATATGAGCTTTATCTATTCTTTTCTTAATAATAGCATACCGAATATTGTAAGCTCCATCCACATCAAATTGCTTCTCATCCATTCTAAATCGAATTGCCAATGGATTACTATGTACTAGTATCATTGAAGCAATTTCCAATTTATAATCCATATTAGTTAATGCTAATCGAGCCACATTCTCCATATCATACATCATTTGCAATTGCCATAAACGTATATTATCTAAGTATAACTTATCATATATTTTATTCTTAACCAATGATTGACCTATGTAAATATTGTGCTCTATTCCATCTGTTTTGTAACGTTCAAAATAATGTGGAAACATATTTTGAGCTTCTTCCTGACCATTATCAATAAATTTAGCCAACTGATCATTTAAAAAAGTTACACTTGTTTCATATGATTTCCTTTTTTCATAAACTACTTGCAATTCAGGATCAAGTCGATCCATATAGGTCTTAATCTGATCAGACAATTGATTATTGATAGCTTCAATATGAGTAAATGTTGGGTAAATATCTTTTTTAAGAAATTCTAAAACACCAACTTCATCTCCAGCCTTTAAACCGTTTTTAACGCTAGTAAAAAACTCATTTACTCTAAATATAAGTTCCTCATATATTGGTAGCTTTTCTATTTTTAAAGCCTCCAATAAAACATTTTTAGCCAAATTAAGTTGAGTTAATAAATCCTCCTTTATAGTCTCATTTCTTGCAACAGATGATCCTTTAATATCTGCTTGTCCAAAAAGTGGTTGAACATTTTCAAATACTATTTCCTCTAGCTTAACTCGTTCTGATTTCTCTTCAGTTTGATTGATAAACTTACTAGCTGCATCAGTAAACTTCCATTTTACAGTAGGATGTATTGCTGTATAATGCTCTTGAATAGATGCCTCTATAGTATTCTCCATTTCTTTTGATGCACGTTCAACAGCATATTGAAACATTGGAATAATATCGCTCAACTTTTGCAAGTTAATAGAATTTAATTCAAAAGCTCTTGGAGATGCAATTTCTAAAACAGCCAAATCAGAATTTCCACTTGCTTGGATCGGTATTAAAATGATACTTTGAATGCCTTTTTCAAGCAGCCGTTTAGAAAAAGGAACATTGTTAGATAACTCAGCATATTTATTAACATCAGAAATTGCTACTGACTTTATCTCATCAAATACATTTCCTAAAAGACCTTTGCAATAAAAATAACTATTTTCAACTTCTTCTTTATCCTCAAAAATGATACTCGCAGTTTTCTTTATTTTTGCATTATCAGTGTTACCTTCAGATATATCAAATATCGTAAAGCCTAATGATAGATCATCTATATCATAAAACTTTCTAATACTCTGCTGAAGTTCTTCAATCATTTTATCTTCGTCTCCTTTTAATAAGTTGGTTCTTATTTCCGAGATAGATTCATCTGCTGTAACATCAAATAAATTCATTATTCCAAAACCTTTAAAAAGGTAACTTCCTTGAGGAAATTTCTCTCTCCATACATCTAAATTATCAAAACTATTAATCAGTAACTTAAAGTCTTCATCAGTTATTTCTGGGGCACTATCAGTCTTTTCAATACTTGCCATGTCAGCATTAAAAGCAACACGATAGTTTAATTCATTACCTTTTTTATTCGGTATATTAAAATAAAATGGTCTTTTAAGATCAACAAACTTACCGTAAACAACTCCCAAAATCATTATGCATGCATGAACGTAAATTAACTCCTCTTCTCTTTCAGATATTGACAACTCAAAATCCACACCAGCATCTTTAATAATATTTCCAAATCTTTCTGAGTATCTAAATTGATTAAAACTAAAAGGTACAGATGCCGCTTTTATCTCATTCAAAGATAGTGCTTCAGGAAACAAAGGATCAACCATCAAATTAACCACATCTTTATGCTTATCTAACCAGTTCAAATCCTCAATACCATCTATTAATTTAGGGTATTTCTTTACTGCTGCAACCATCTTTGTTGCTAAAGAATGATTTACATGATCCGTATATTTTACTGATGCATATTTACTGTATATATTATAAATTTTATCAAAACTGATTTTAAATTTTAATGGTAAACCGGAATGTAGTCTGTTTTTATTGGCCAACATAAATTTATTTTACATGTATAGACATACAAATTTACTTAATTTTTCACTCTCTCAAAATCATATTGAATACAGAATTCAAAAAACACTATATTTGAATAAATGATAATCACTCCTCAACAAAAAATTAATCTAAGGATTATCCTAACTATTATGTTAACTTGGACTATTGTTGGAGTATTTATAGTGTTTTATAATAACACCCTATTAAATACACCATACCTAAGTATAGGGCCATCAAAAATCTATAAGCTAAATGTTCAACTATTAATATGGTCTTTTATCAGTGCTTTAGGTGGTTTAATAGCTGGTTCTTTTTTAGTTTATACTAATAGCAAAGTTTTTAGAAAAAAATCATTTATATATGCACTAATTACCACCCTCTATTCTTATGTGATTTTATTTATTTTTTTAATGTCTGCCTATTTAACAATCCGATCATATTCGGCACTTGGAGAGAATGCTAACTTAAAAAGTGTTTTAACATTAGCATTAAGTATGGCTCAAAACATCTACCCTTTTGTACAATTTATATTGTGGGGTGGAATAACATTACTTACTCTTTTCATGTTACAAATGAACGATAAATTTGGTCCTGGGATTTTAAAAAAATTTTTATTAGGCCAATATTATCATCCTAAAAAAGAAGATAGAGTCTTTATGTTTTTAGACATGAAATCCTCTACAACAATTGCAGAAAGAATTGGAAATGAAAAATACTTCAATCTACTTAGTAATCTATTTTCAGACTTAACTGATACTATTTTAAATAATGAAGGTGAAATTTACCAATATGTTGGTGATGAAATTGTTATCTCTTGGCCAACGAAAAGTGCAATTAAAAATGCAAATTGTATAAATTGCTATTTTGATATTAAAAACAAGCTAATAGAATTAAGCTCTTATTACCAGAGTAAATATCAAACAATCCCTAGCTTTAAAGCTGGTTTGCATTGTGGAATAGTAATGGCTGGAGAAGTTGGTGTTATTAAAAAAGACATTATTTATTCGGGAGATGTTTTAAATACAACTTCAAGAATACAAGCTAAATGCAACGAGTTTAAAACAGATTTGCTCATTTCTCAACACATCTTACAGAGGTTCGAATCTAAAGATCTTACCTCTTTTAAAACAGAGAAAATAGGAAGCATAGCTCTTAGAGGAAAAAAAGAAGAAATTATAATCAATAGTATAGCTTATTTAAGCTAAATAAAAAAAGCTCTATTGTATTAACAATACTTAATTTTAAAAATGAATATTTTCTTCAAATAAAAATTTCGACCTTTGTCTAAACAAAAGTGTTAATAAAATTTTAATAATGGCAGAAGATATTTACGCTAATCTCAGAGAAAAACTAATAGAGCAAGGTGGTTGGCCTCAACCATATATGTTCAAATTTATTATTCCTTCAGATAATAAAAAACTTGCACAAGTAGAAGCTGTATTTGGAGAAGATGCAGAAGTTACAACACGACAATCTAAAAGCAATAAATATATTAGTATTACTGCTAAAGAGGTTATGATTTCTCCAGAAGAGGTTATCAACACTTACAAAAAAGCGGAAGGTATTAAAGGCCTAATGTCTTTATAACAGAAAAGGGATGCTTACGCACCCCTAATCACTCACCTAACTTACACTAAAAACTATCTTTAATTACTCAAAAATTTTGGTTGTTGAGCAGGTCTTATTTTTGTATTCCCTTTTTGGATTGTTATTTTATAATTGAATTCTCCTGATTTTTGTTCTAAAACAATTGGTTCATTAGAATCTGTTTTATATCCACTTGAATGCTCATGGTAACCATCAGGGTCTGCTATAAACATTAAATAAGTATCTGTTCCATTATACCCATGTTCTCCATGCGAGCCACCAGGTCCTCCTCTATTAATCCAAACTTCATAAGTCCCATAATAATAATCGTATGGGTTTATAAAATATTCAAATTCATAAACTCCAGGTCTTGTGTTATAATACTCCCCTAAAATTGGATTAAAAGGAATTGAGTTATTATTATCCCAATAACTATATGGTGCAACATGTTCATAATCCACTCCAAAATAGGCACGGCCATCATGTCCGTTAGGTCCTGGGGTATTATCTACTACTATGCAACTTGTAAAAAAAAACGGTACAATTAATGCTAATATGATTTTTAAATTTCTCATAAATTCTAATTTCTACATCAACATTCAAAAGCTATGCCAAAAAATAAATTTTATTTTAGTTTGTTGATTTTCAATAATTAACTTGTCTTTTATTAATGCATTATTAAGTAGTTTTGATATATAAAATTTCAATTATGAGACTAATTATTCTTCCTTTAATTATAATGCTTGGAGCATTTTCAGTTAAAGCTCAAAATGCAACACTTACACCTAATTTAACTCAACAATTAAATAGTTTAAATACTACAGATTATGTTAAGGTAAATGTTGTTTTAGGAAATCAAGTGCAGTATGGTATAATTAACGCTCAGTTTAAGAATGAAAATACTCCGTTAAATGAAAGAGCAAAAATAGTAATTAGAAAATCCATGAAAATGGCTAAACTTTCTCAAGCATCTATAATTAACTTATTAGAAGCTAATACTAGCAAAGTGAAATCCTACAAATCGCTTTGGATTATTAATATGATGACTATAGAAGCAACAAAAGATATTATTGAGCAACTAGCCATAAATATTGAGATTGATTACATTGAAGAGTACACTCATTTTACAGTTAAACCAGCAAAAATTTTATATGGAGAAACCTCAAATTCTAAATCTGTCGGAGGAAATGAACCTGGATTAGCAGCAATAAATGCTCCAGCACTTTGGGCATTAGGTTATACTGGTAAAGGTAGAAAGTATTTAAATTATGATACTGGTATGTGGACAGAACATCCTGCTTTAGCAGATGCTTGGCTAGGAAATCACCAACCGTTAAGCCAAGCATGGTATGGTGTTGACTCTCCTACTCCAACTGATAAAAATGGTGCACATGGTACTCATACTGCTGGAACTGTTTTAGGTTTAGATCCTGCTACAAATGATACTATTGGTGTTGCATTTAATGCTTACGTAATGGCAACAGATCCAATTGTTACAAGTGCTGCTGACATTAAACCATTGCCAGAATATATTGATGTTTTTGAATTTGCACTTAACCCTGATGGAGATACCACTACCACAAATGATATTCCTGATGCAATTAATAACTCATGGGGAATAGATATTCATGATGATACAACTCTTTGTGCAGGTTATATCACTCAAATGTTTGATGCTATTGAAGCTGCAGGAATTGCTAATGTCTTTTCAGCAGGAAATGAAGGTCCAGGAAACACAACAATAGGTCAACCTCAATATGTTAGCACAGGTTTAGTAAATACATTTACTGTTGGAGCAGTTAACGGAGCTAATCCAGCATTTCCTATAGCAGGGTTTTCTAGTGAAGGTCCAACAATTTGTAATGTCCCAGCTGGCCCATTAAAAATTAAGCCAGAAGTAGTTGCTCCGGGTTTAAATGTAAGATCATCTGTTGAAGATAATAATTATGCTTCTTACAGCGGAACATCAATGGCTGGACCTCATGCAACTGGAGGAGTTCTTTTGTTAAAGGAGGCTTTTCCAAATGTAAGTGGAGAAGAAATTTTATTGGCTTTATATAACTCGTCAATAGATTTAGGTGTGGCTGGAGAGGATAATATTTATGGTAAAGGAATGATTGATGTTTTAGCTGCATTTAACGAATTAGCATTAACACATACTCCTACGCCTCCCAATCAATATACTTATGATGTAACTGTTAATGATATTACGAGCCCTGCAACTAACTTTATTTGTTCTCAAACAATCATTCCTACTTTTATTCTGGAAAACAAAGGAGATAGCTCAATTACAAGTGCCGAAATTATATATCAACTTAATGATGAACCTCAGAATGTATTTAACTGGTCAGGAAATTTAAACACTGGAAATACAACAACAATAAACCTTCCTTCAATTATTGCTTTAGGATATGGTAATTATGAGCTAAAAATAAAAGCAATTATTGATACTACTAATATTGAATGTGATTATATCAACAATCAAAGAATACAACGGTTTAACATTAGAGAAACTATTGCAGCACTTCCTTATTCAGAAGATTTTGAAAACATGACTATTGACACTTCTGAATGGATAGTTAATAATCCTGATGGATCAACTACATGGGATACTATCCCTACTGCAGGTTTGACAGGAAGCTCTTACTCTGCTTCAATGCAATTATTTAATTATAACAATCTTAATCAAATGGATGATTTAGTATCAACTAATATAACTTTACCAAATCAAGATTCAATTTTTTTACGTTTCGATTTGGCTTATCAGTACTATATACCAATTGCAAGTTTAGCTGACACATTAGAAATATTCATTTCTACAGATTGCGGAATTAGCTATAGTTCAATTTATAAAAAAGGTGGATCAGTTTTAGAAACTTATACTACATCAACATCTAATTTTGTTCCCCAAGCATCAAATCAATGGAGAACTGAGTATATTGATATTACTTCTTATGCTAATAATGATGCAATTATAAAATTTGTTTGTTTTAATAGAAGTGGTAATAATCTATACTTAGATAACATCTGGGTATATGAAGGTGAAGAACCTCTTATTACAAATATCAATGAAGCAAAACTAGAAGTGTTATCAATTTATCCAAACCCAACCAATAGTAATATAACTATTGACCTAGGTAAAAATATTACTGATAATGCTACTATTGAAATTATTGATTTATTAGGAAAAAAGCTTTATGTAAAAGAAGTTTCCACAAAAACGAATAAAATTAATTTAGAAGGTTTTACTAATGGTATTTACATTGTTAAATTCTCTAATAATAATGGAATAATCACAAAAAAAATTATCAAAGAATAATTAAGAAAATTTTCCAAAGTTTTTACAGAAATGAGTGATTTTACACTCCTCACACTTAGGCTTTCTTGCCTGACAAACATATCTACCATGAAGTATTAACCAATGATGAGAAAGATGCATTACCTCATCTGGAATATGTTTAACCAATTGCTTTTCTGAATCTAAAGGAGTTTTAGCATTTGTTGTTAAACCTAAGCGTTGCGAAACTCTAAAAACATGTGTATCAACTGCCATTACAGGTATTTGATAAACAACACTCGCAATTACATTAGCAGTTTTCCTTCCTACTCCAGGCATTTTTTGTAAATCATCAACATCCGAAGGAACAACATTGTTAAAGTCGTTAACCAACATTTTTGCCATTCCTACCAAATACTTAGACTTATTATTAGGATAACTAATACTTCTTATATATTCAAAAACTTCTGCAGAGTCTGCCTCAGCTAAGGATTCCGCTTCTGGAAACCTCTTGAACAAATCTTTAGTAACAATATTTACCCGCTTATCTGTACACTGGGCAGAAAGTATTACAGCTACTAAAAGCTCGAAAGGATTTGTATATTCTAATTCAGTTTCTGCCACAGGCTGATGTTCACTAAAATAATCTACAAATAACTCATAACGTTCTTTCTTCTTCATAACACAAAAATACAGCAATTTTAACTACTTTTATTCTCATCAAACAGTTATGATAGAATTTTTACTCAGCACTTTTTACTTCCTTATTTTTTGTTTGATAATTAGCAAATCATCATTCTTTCAAGACAAAACCATTCCCCGTAATTGGGTTATTGGAGCGTTTGGACTTAAGGTAATTATTGGAGTTATTCTAACCCTTATCTACTCTAAATACTATACTGATAGAAGTACATCAGATATTTTTAAATATTTTGACGATAGTAAAATTCTCTTTGATGCATTTGAATCTAACCCCACAGATTTTTTTAAGATGATGATTGGCGTGGATAATTACAGTGAATATTTTACAACTAATTATTATCAAAAAATGAGGTTCTGGACACGAAATTATGAAGATGAATTAGTTAGTGATACCCATATTATAATTCGATTTAATGCACTCGTTCAATTCTTTTCATTCGGACATTTTAATGTGCATAATGTATTTATGAACTTTATTTCCTTTATAGGTTTAACACTATTATTTAAAGCATTTAAAACGTATCTTAAAGAAAAGGAGAGAATTCTATTTATTGTTATACTTTTAGCACCTTCAACTCTTTTTTGGGGATCTGGTTTACTTAAAGAAGGAATAATTTTGCTTGGATTTGGATTATTCCTTTATTCATTTTTTAACTTTACAACTAAGTTTAAACTTATTTATGTTCTGTTTGGTCTTCTAGGGTTTACTCTAATCATTTACACCAAATTGTACTTATTAGTTGCTCTTTTCATACCAATTCTAGGTTACTCTATAAATTCAATATTCAAATTAAAACATATATTTTACGGATATGTTCTATCAACTATAGTTTTCTTATTGTCTATAAACATTATGCCTTTAATTAATCCACAACTAAACTTTGTAAACCAAATCGTTGGAAAACAGCTTGCATTTTCAAGGTTTATAGCTTCCGTAGAAACCAATAGCGGATTTCAGATACCTGAATTATCAAATAGCTTTTCATTACTAAAGAACATTCCAAACGCTTTATTAAACACTATAATAAGGCCATTCTTATGGGAATGTAATTCTGTATTTATTCTGATGAGTTTTGTGGAAAACATCTTAGTATTAGCCTTTATTGTTATGTGCATTTTAATCCGTAAAAAGATAACTAAAATTCAGAAGAATGTATTTTACTTCTGTCTTATTTTTGCTTTTTCCTTATATATAATAATTGGGTTAACAACCCCTGTTTTTGGAGCTATAGTAAGGTATAAAATTCCTGGATTATTACTAATCACAATATCTTTACTACTTATCTTAGATATCCAAAAACTAAAAATTAAATTTCCTTTCATTTCAAAAATACTATGACCAAATTTTTAAAACTTATTTCAGTACTTTTTGTAGTAACATTAATAAGTTGTACAGAAACTGAAACCGCTGATTTAATAGTGCATAATGCAAAAATTTACACAGTTAATAATGCTTTTGATATTGCTGAAGCAATGGTAATTAAAGATGGAAAAATCATAGCTATTGGACCTGAACATGAAATCCGAAATAAGTATAATGCAAAAGAAATTATTGACGCTAGAAAACGACCTATTTACCCTGGATTTATAGACAGCCATTGCCATTTTATAAATTACGCTTTAAGTAAAAATCGTGTTGATCTGATTGGAACAACATCTTTTGAAGAAGTTCTCTCAAAACTTGAGAAAGCCTCTAAAGAAAATGAAAACACTTGGATTTTTGGATCAGGATGGGATCAAAACGACTGGACAATAAAAGAATTTCCAACAAGAGCAAAACTAGATAGTTTATTTCCCAACAATCCAGTTGTACTAACTCGAATTGATGGCCATGCACAATTGGTAAATGGAGAAGTTCTTAGAAGATCAAACATTAATTATCAATCTAAAATTAAAGGAGGAGCAATTTTACAATACAATCTTGACGATCAGAATAATAATAACCTCAATATCTCAAAAATAAAAGAAGGACAACAAAAAAATAACAGTAACATTCTTCCATTAACTGGATTATTGATAGATAAAGCTATGAACTTAGTTTCTTATGAAACTACTCCCAAAATGACAGATACTAAGCTTTCAAAATTGCTTATAGAGGCTCAAAATGATTTATTTGGTGTTGGTTTGACAACAATTGATGAGGCAGGTTTGGATAAAGATGCTATAAATCTGATAGATAGTCTACATCTAAATAAGCTACTTAAAGTTAAAATGTACATTATGGCCTCTTCAGAAGAAGAAACAATTAATTACTTCTTAAAATCAGGACCATACAAAACAGAGTTGCTTAACGTTTGTTCTTTTAAATTTATAGCCGATGGAGCTTTAGGATCTCGTGGGGCTTGTTTAATTGAGCCTTATTCTGATGTTTTAAATCAGCATCACGGATTAATGCTACATGACAAAGAATATTTTGAGAAATATGCTCCTTTAATAGTTGAAAAAGGTTTTCAAATGAATACCCATTGTATTGGTGATTCTGCTAATAGAATGATTTTAGATGTTTATGCTAAAACTTTAAAAGGAGTAAATGATAAGCGCTGGAGAATAGAACACGCACAGATAATCCATTCAGAAGATTTTAAATACTTTAAAAAGTATACAATTATACCTTCAATTCAATCAACACATGCAACATCTGATATGTATTGGTCAGAAGAAAGATTAGGCCCTCATCGAATTAAAGGAGCTTATGCATATAAAAAATTATTAAAACAAAATGGAATTATTGCTTTAGGTACTGATTTTCCAGTAGAAGGAATAAATCCAATTAACACCTTTTATTCTGCAGTAGTTCGAAAAGATAAAGAAGGTTTTCCTACAAAAGGTTACCAAATGGAAAATGCCTTAACAAGAAAAGAAGCTCTTAAAGGAATGACAATTTGGGCAGCTCTTTCTAACTTTGAAGAAAATGAAAAAGGAAGCTTAGAAGTAGGTAAAGCTGCAGATTTTGTAATGCTAAACGATGATATTATAACAACTAATCAAGAAAATATCTTAAAAGTAAAAGTTCTACAAACTTTTATTAATGGAGAAAATGTATTTTCGCTTAAAAAATAGAATATGCCAACAACTACAGAAACTGTTACAGAAATATTGAATAAACCATTTATAACAGATGATGCTGTTGTCTTTGGACTACTAATGTGTTGTTTAGGAATTGTTTTCTATACCTCTCAATTAAAAAACTTAAAGTGGTTTTATAAAATAGTACCTGCTCTATTAATGTGTTATTTATTACCTGCTTTGCTGAGTACTTTTAATATTATATCTCCTAAGTTCTCTGGATTATGGCCAATTGCTAAAAATTATTTCTTGCCTGGATCTTTAATTCTAATGACTTTAAGTACTGATTTAAAAGGAATTTTAAAGTTAGGTCCAAAAGCGTTAATTATGTTTTTTACCGCTACAGTAGGAATTATTTTAGGAGGACCAATAGCAGTTATGGCAACATCTGTAATTTCTCCAGACACTTTAAATGGTGCTGGTCCTGATGAAGTATGGAGAGGATTAGCTACGCTTGCAGGAAGTTGGATTGGTGGTGGTGCAAACCAAACTGCCATGCTCGAATTGTACAAATTTAATGTTGACAAGTATGGTGCTATGCTTGCCGTAGATGTTGTTGTTGCCAACATTTGGATGGCTTTTATCTTATTTGGAGCAGGGAAATCGGATAAAATTGACAAATGGTTAAAAGCCGATTCTTCTTCTATTGAAAAGTTAAAAACTGATATGGAAAATTATACGGAAAGTGTTAAGCGCGAAGCAACACTAACTGATCTAATTAAAATTTTCGCTATTGCCTTTGGAGGTGTTGGATTAGCTCATTTTTTAGCAGGAATATTTAGTACTTGGGCACAAGCTTCAAGTATGTCTGAAACAGTATTATCAAGTCAATTTTTCTGGATAGTTGTAGTATCAACTACTTTTGGTCTAGCGTTATCATTTACTAAAATGAGAAAACTAGAAGGTGCAGGAGCATCTAAAATGGGAAGTGTATTTATTTACATTTTGGTAGCTATTATTGGTATGAAGATAGATCTATCTCAACTCGTACAATATTGGGATTTTATTATAATTGGTTTAATTTGGATGGCGTTTCATGTTGGTTTATTATTTTTAGTAGCAAAAATTATTAAAGCTCCATTTTTCTTTTTAGCAGTAGGAAGTAAAGCAAATGTAGGCGGGGCAGCTTCTGCACCTGTTGTAGCTTCAGCATTCCACCCTAGCCTAGCTCCAGTAGGAGTTCTATTAGCCGTTTTAGGATATGCTTTAGGAACGTACGGTGCAATTATTTGTGCTACACTAATGGAAATTGTTAGTCCTGGATAGATATTATTTTCTTAAGAAAATCATTAAAAAATATAATTTTTAACAGTTAACATAACTCAGAATTAAAACTTATTGACAAATCTTATATCAATAGTTAATTGTATTTCTTGAAAAGATTCCAATAATAAATGATTAATGCCAAGTAAATCCTAATGTTAAAACTTAAATTAGTTGAAAATTGAAGCAACTAATATCAAATTTTTACGTCTTGTAAGTGTTGAAATTTTAAATATTTAAAAAGTCTGATGACTTATTAACACAAAGAACATTATCATGAAAACATCAAAACTAGCTAGTCTAATAATAATAGCGCTATCTTTTTTACTTTTTAACAACGCTTTTGCCCAATATGAAATTGATCAGCAGGGTACTGTTAATGATTGTTCTGCCAATTTTTGGCATAGCGATAGTAACAGTAATTATTTAGACAATGAAACTTATATAATGACTATTTGTTCTGATGGATCAGGAAATTCATTAAATATTGGGTTTGGATCTCTATTTGACATTGACCCTTCAGACACATTGTTTGTTTATGATGGTGCTACAGTAGGATCCCCTTTAATCGGTGCTTACAACAACGACAGTATTTTAACTGGTATTTCAACTCAAACTTCTGGAGATGGGTGTTTAACTTTTAAATTTGTTTCTGATGGTGCTTTAACTGGTGCTGGCTGGAAAGGAATTGTTAATTGTTTAACAATTTGTCAACCAGTTGATGCAATAATTAGCACAACTCCTACAGCTACGAATTATGGACCTGATTCAAATTACACCAATATTTGTGTAGGTGATGTTGTTCAGTTTTCCGTTGCAGGAACTTATCCTGATATAACAGCCAATGCTGGTAGTTACCTTCAGAATGATGCCAACACCACTTTCGATTGGGAATTTGGAAACGGCTCAGTAGATACTGGAACAAACGTGAACTCAACATATGCAAACGAACAAGGGTATTTAGTACTATTAACTATCACAGACACAAATGGTTGTGTAGAAACAGTAAGACATAAAGTAAGAACTGGAATTACTCCTGAGTTCGCTAGTGTATTGGCTACACCAGACACCTCATGCTTTGGTGACACCGTGAACCTTTTAGGGGGGTTTACCCAAACGATTGGATTTAACTCTACTGTTACAGTAGATACTGGATATGTTTCTGCAGGAGGAATTGTTTCAGGCCAGACTTTTTTACCTGATGGAAATGGTAATTCTTATACAACATCAGTTAACATTAGTGGATTTAACGGTCAAACTATACAAAATGGAACTGATGTAGCAACTGTTTGTTTAAATATGGAACACTCTTACCTTGGAGATTTAGATATGACATTGACCTGTCCAAATGGTACTACTACTATAATTTTAATGGATGGAAATGCTGGTGGTGGTGGTGGAACTTTTTTAGGAGATGCTCTTGACGATGGAACTTTAAATGCTGGAGTTGGCATGGACTATTGCTTTGATTTATCAGCTGCATGGGGAACAATGAGTGACGAAAACAATAATAGTAATTGGATTCCTTCAACGATATCACCTGGAAATAATATTTTAAACACTGGAAGTTTCCAACCTTTAGAGAGTTATAATAACTTAATTGGCTGTCCTATTGATGGAAACTGGACTGTTACTATTACAGACAATATTAACTTTGATAATGGTTTTATTTTTGAATGGGGGATACAATTGAACCCCGCAATTACCCCAAATATTGAAGCATATACAGTTGATATGCTATCAGGAATCTGGTTACCTCATGCTGATATTATTTCTGATTTTGATACTGTGGCAATAGCCTATCCTTCTATTACTGGTGACAATAACTACATTTTTCAGGTAACAGATGAGTTTGGTTGTTCATTTGATACAATTGTTACTGTAACATCTTTACCTCAATTAGTAGTAACTACTTTGGATACAACTTTAAATTGTGGAGAACAAGTTACTTTACCCCTAGAAATTCAAGGATCTACTGATATTTGTATAGATAATGTTTCTGTTTCGGGTGACGATGATGATGCAGCAACAGTAGCAACTATTACAAACTTTAGTTGCGTACCTTCAAGTGGTGTAATTTCTGCAATGACATTAGATGCGACTATTGGAGGTTTTTGTGGTGCAACTAGTTGGTATTCTTATGATATAATTATTAATGGTGTAACCCAATTTACGCAACAATGTGATCAAACCGCTTTAGACCTTACTCCATTTCTACCTATAACATCAGTATCAATTGATGCGAATGATGAAGATGCATTTAGCGATAATGTTACGCTTGATTTGACTCTAAATATAACTTACAGTGATTATCCCTATTCTTACTCTTGGGCTCCATCAAGTTTTTTAAATGACTCAACATTAAGAAACCCTGACGCCTTTCCAATTGAAGACATAGATTATATTGTAACCGTTTTAGATACCAACTTTGGTTGCTTAGCTTATGATACTGCTTCT
>CAJWVX010000007.1 GCA_913048175.1 uncultured Flavobacteriales bacterium
TCTCACCTACTATTGATTCTACTAGTTCTGAAATATCATCAGATCATAGAATTACAGCTGCCGGAAATTTCACTTCTAATTCTTTTACTAAAGATCAATATAGATTTGGTGTTGAATATTCTTTCAGAGAAATGTTTCAATTAAGAGGTGGTTACGTGTTGGAACAGAATACATGGTTTGATTCAGAAAAAAGGACATCAGTTTATTCAGGTCCAGCTTTTGGAGCTTCATTTGTTGCACCATTGGGTAAAAAAGGGACTACTCTTGGAATTCATTACGGTTATCAAATGACTGAAAACTTTTCAGGAACCCATAGTATGGGATTAAGAATATCTCTATAAAAAAATATTAAAAGATACCTATTAATTTAAGAGAACTCTATTTAAGAGTTCTCTTTTCGGTTTAAATACATTAAGTTATGTCACAATTTAATTACTATACAGAAGAAGGTTTGAATAAACTCAATTACGAGTTAGATCAAATGAAAAATGTAGAAAGAGCAAGTATTTCTGCTCAAATATCTGAAGCTAGAGATAAGGGAGATCTTTCTGAGAATGCTGAATACGATGCAGCAAAGGAAGCTCAAGGTTTGCTAGAATTGAAAATATCTAAATTAGAAACTGCTCTTTCTAATGCTAGGGTTATTGATGAATCTCAATTAGATTTATCAAGAGCTTTAATTCTATCTAAGGTAAAGATTAAGAATGTAGCTAACGGTGTCATAATGGAATATACGTTGGTTTCAGAAAAGGAAGCTGATTTAAAGCTTAAAAAGATTTCTGTAGATTCTCCAATTGGTGAAGGTCTTCTTGGAACATCTATTGGAGATATAGCTGAAGTTAAAGTTCCTACTGGAATTATTAAATTTGAAATTATTGGAATTTCTAGATAATGGATTCTATCTTTTCTAAAATAATTAGCAGAGAAATTTCTGCTTATATCATAGCCGAAAATGATCATTTTATTGCTTTTTTGGATGTTTTCCCTATAGCTAAAGGGCATACTTTAGTTATTCCTAAAAAACAAGTAGATTATATTTTTGATTTGGATGATGAGACTTATACAAAGTTATGGGAGTTTGCTAAAAATATTTCAGCTAAAGTTAATTCAGCTATTGATTGCAAAAGAGTTGGTGTAGCTGTAATTGGATTAGAAGTTCCTCATGCACACATACATTTAGTGCCACTGAATAGTGTTGAAGATATTAATTTTTCAAGTCCTAAATTGGTATTAGATAAAAGCGAGTTTGTAGAAATTCATAAACGTATAATTAATGCTTAGGTTTTAGTTCTTTTTGGATTCTCTTTTACAAATGCATCCCATCCAGAATAAGATTTTTCAGATGTAGGTTTACCTTGTTGAAAGTAATGACAAACTGCAACAGCTAGTCCATCTGTAGCATCTAAATGTTTTGGTAAGTTTTTAAGTTTTAAAATATTTTTTAGCATACCGGCAACTTGCTCTTTAGAAGCGGTTCCTTTTCCTGTAATGGATTGCTTAATTTTTTTTGGAGCGTATTCAGTAACAGGAATGTCTTTAGATAAGGCAGCTGCAATTGATGTTCCTTGAGCTCTACCTAACTTTAGCATGGATTGTGGATTTTTACCTAAAAAAGGTGCTTCTATAGCACATTCATCAGGAAGATATTCATTAATTAGATATTGGGTACGTTCAAATATTTTTTTTAATTTATCAAAATGAGTTTCTAATTTGTTTAGTTCTATAGATCCCATTGCTATTAAACTCATTTTATTGTTTTTAATATGAAGAATACCATATCCCATAACGTTTGTTCCGGGATCTATTCCTAATATTATTTTATCTTTAGTCACTATTATTAAAGTTTAATGTATTTACATAAAAACCAATTAATCTTTGAAAATCAATAAGTCATACAAATATATAAATTTACTACTGAGATTTGTCATTGGAGCAATTGCTGTATATTTTATTTATACAAGAATAGAAGAAGATTTTCTTATTCATTTCTATAAAATTGAACCCAATAAAATTAATTTATTTATTCTTGGAATTGTTTTATTATTAATGATTTTAAACTGGGGAATAGAAGCTGTTAAATGGAGGTATACTATTCGAAGTGTTATAGATATATCTGTATTGAAGGCTTTTAAATTAATATTTTCTGGCATTACGTTAGGTTTTTTAACTCCTAATAGAATTGGAGAAATACCTGCAAGAGCGTTACTTTTAAATAAAGGGAATGTTATAGAAATTACTTTAAAAACAATCGTAGCAAGTTTTAGTCAACTTTTAATTACTTTGTTATTTGGTGTTTTAGGTTTTTGTTTAACATTTAAAAATTTCAGTTATATTTCTAATCCAATAGTTTGGGTAATGATCTTATCATTAGGTTTATTGTTATTATTGATGGTTTACTTTAGAACTAGTAAATTAGAATCCATTTTTAATAGGTTTACTTTCATAAAAAAAAATGAATTGTTTAGAGGTCTTTTGGGTTTTTCTATTATTGATTTATTATATATTTTATTATTAAGTTTATTGAGGTATATTATTTTTTCAATACAATATTATTTGGTTTTAAAAGCTTTTGGTGTTTATCTTAGCGATATAAGCTCTATTTTTTTAATTCCAGTTTGCTTTATGGTCGCTTCATTTATTCCAACTATTTTAATTTCTGAGATCGGAATTAGAGGTTCTGTAGCATTATTTGTATTTGGAACGGTTTCAAATATGGATATTCAAATTATATTAGCTTCAATGGTTTTATGGTTAATTAATATAGCATTACCAACTTTATTAGGTTTGTTTAATTTGAAAGAATTAAAACTGATTAAACAAGCTTGATATTTTTTTTATCCATATTAGGTATTTTAACATTAGTTTATGTTTGTTCTATCGCTTGGTTAGTTTTTGGATTTAAAAAAATACAAAAAGAGGGGATAATTAAACAGATTAACAAAATTGAAAATAAAGTTTCAGTTCTTATCCCTGTCAGAAATGAAGAGAATAGTATTATACAATGTCTTGTATCTCTTCAAAATCAAAATTTTAAGGTTGATAATTTTGAGGTTTTAGTTATTAATGATCATTCAACAGATAAAACTGAAGAGTTAGTTAATCTTTTTATCAAGAATTCTAAATTAAATATAATCTACTTTTCACTTACTAGCAACACTACAAAAAAAGAGGCTTTAAAGTTTGGTATAGAAAAATGTGAATTTGATATTATTGCAACAACAGATGGTGATTGTGTTCTTCCTGAAAATTGGTTAAGTTCTATTTCTAATAATATTAGAGAGGATACCGATATGCTATTAGGCCCAATTAATTTTAAGAAGCAAACAGGGTTGTTATCAGGCTTTCAAAGCTTAGATATGTTTGCTTTACAAGGACTAGAGTTTGGTGCTTTAGGGTATAATAAACCTATATTGAACAATGCTGCAAATCTGGCGTATTTAAAAAAATCTTATAAAGACGTTGATGGTTTTGATAAATTTCAAACTCCATCAGGAGATGATGTGTTTCTCCTAGAGAAATTTGAGGCAAAAGATAAATGTGTTAGAGGTTTATTATCATCTACTTTTATTGTTGAAACTGAATCCGAAAATACTTTTAAAGGTTTCTTCAATCAACGTTTAAGATGGTCATCTAAATCAAAATATTACACTAACAAACTACTCTTATTTTTTAGTTTTATAATTTTATTAGAGAACCTTAGCCTTTTGTTTATCTATTTTGGGATACCATTTGTTGAAAAATTTAAATCTTACTTAATATTCTTACTGTTTTCGAAATGGCTTATTGATTTTATATTACTATTTTTGGTGGCCGACTTCTTTAAACAAAGAAGAATGCTGTTTTATTTCATTCCAGTTCAAATTTTATATCCTATTTATATAGTTGTAATATGGATTGCTTCAATGTTTATGAAGTTCGAATGGAAAGAAAGAAAGTTTAATGAGTAAAATTAAAAAAGACATACAATCAAAATCATTAACGCAAATAGCGTGGAAGAGGCTTAAAAAAAATAAGCTATCATTGTTTGGATTATTCATTATTTTTTGTGCAGTTACAGTGGCACTTCTTGGACCTATTGCTCGACCTGATGGTACACCAAAATCAAATGATCAGATTTTAGAAATTACAACTAAAGCACCAGGTTTTACTGTTGAAATTTTAAAGGTTAAGAAAAATCAAAAAGAGATAGAAGTTGGTTTTTGGGATTATGTAAGTATTGGAGTTGATAATGATTTTAGTACAGTTCCTATTTATGATTATAGTTTTGAGGGGTATAATCTTGTAGTCGAAAAATATACTGGGTCTAGTGTAAATAACGGACAAATAGTGCGTTATAATTTAGCTGAAATAGTTTATTCATTAGATCATAATGAAGTAACAGAAGCTAATGGCTTCTTAGATTTTTATACTTTAGATGGTGGTAAACAACATGTAGCTATTGATAAATTGATATCTATAATTAAGGAAGATTACATAATCTCTAAACAGTTTTATTTAGGTACTGACAAGTATGGAAGAGATTTGTTAAGTAGGTTAATGGCTGGGACTTGGATTTCTTTATTTGTTGGTTTTATCTCAGTATTTATATCATTGGTAATTGGAATATCTTTTGGAGCATTAGCTGGTTATTATAGAGGTTGGATAGATGATTTGGTAATGTGGTTTATTAACGTTGTATGGTCTATTCCAACACTTTTATTGGTTATTGCAATTACTATGGCTTTAGGTAAAGGTACCTGGCAAGTTTTTATTGCTGTAGGTTTAACTATGTGGGTAGAAGTTGCTAGAGTTGTTAGAGGTCAGATGTTAAGTTTAAGAGAAAAGGAATTTGTGGAAGCTGGTAGAGCATTAGGTTTTACTAATAGCCGAATTATTTTTAAACATATTATTCCTAATGTTTTAGGCCCTGTAATAGTTATATCTGCTATTAATTTTGCTGCTGCAATTTTGATTGAGGCAGGTTTGAGTTTCTTAGGGATTGGTGCTCAGCCTCCACAAGCAACTTGGGGTAAAATTATAGCAGAGCATAAAGGTTATATAATTACCGGAAAAGCTTACTTAGCTGTTTTACCTGGTTTTGCAATTATTCTTATGGTGTTGGCTTTTGTTTTAGTTGGAAATGGTATTAGAGATTCGCTTGATTCTAAAGCGGTAGATGATATTCCAGGAGTATAGATTTCTCGTTTAAGTTTTAATAAGTTGACCACTATATAGCTGATAAAAAAATCAGAAAGTATCATTATAAACAAAATCTAAGACACTTTTTAAGTGTCCTCTCTAATTTTTATATCCCTAACAGAAACTAATTATTCTTTAAAAAAGAAGTAATCCAGTAATGTATATTAGTGTTCCAATAAACATTATGAATAGTGTATATGGCAAAATTTCTTTAGCTTTTAAACCTGTAATACCTAATAAAGGTAAAGCCCAAAATGGTTGTAACATATTGGTTAACTGATCTCCATAAGCTAAAGCCATAATACTTTTGGGTAAATATATTTCTAAATTATTTGCAGCTTGTACAATTATAGGACCCTGAATGGCCCATTGTCCACCACCACTAGGAACAAAGATATTAACTAAACCAGCACTCAAAAAAGTATAAATAGGATAAGTTGTTTCATTAGATATTTCAACAAAAAAAGCTGAGATATCAGTAACTAAACCAGAGCTTTTCATTATTCCCATAATACCAAAGTACAATGGGAATTGAATTAAGATGCCTGAAGCACCACCAATAGCTTTATCTATAGCTTTTAAAAAGTTAAAAAAGCTTTGATGCATAATAATTGCTAGAGATAGTAACAGTAGATTTATATTATTAGGGTTAAAGAATTTTAGTAAATCATAATTATAATCTATTGCTACTTTATATCCTATATAGAATAAAATAACTCCACCAAAAATCCAAGAGAAAATTCTAGAATGATCTAACTTTTCAGCTCCTAAAAGTTGAATTGAATCTTCTGTAGTTTCGTTATTAGATAAATTAACAACTGAAGAGCTAACTTTTTTTCCTATCCAATACATTGAAAGAGGTAAAACAAGAATTAATAAAATCATTACAAATAAGTTCATATTAGAACCTACGGTTTCCCAATAAGAGATACTATTTGGTAAGTTTTCAATTTGACTCTTTGATAAAATACCACTCATCATTTCTTTTAAATGACCTGGTTCTGCAACCTTAGCTAATGAAGACCCTGATAATCCTCCGTGCCAAACCATTAAACCAGAATAACCTGCAGCACCAATTAAAGGATAATTTATATTTAGTTTTAATTTAGAAGCATTTTCGCCAACTTTTCTTGCGAATATGGCTCCAAATATTAATCCTAACCCCCAATTGAATAAACTTACAAGTATTGTTAGTAGAGTTACTATTGCAGCTGCCTTAGCTGTGTTATTGCATGATTTTACGGCAAGCTTAATAATTGAGTTTATTGGTTTTGTTAATGCTAAGGTGTGACCTAAAACAAGCATTAACATCATTTGCATAGCAAAAACTATTAAGCTAGAATTCCAAAGTCCACCTTCCCAATATCTTATCAGCTGAATAGAATAACTAGAGATACTCTCTGTTTCTGGACGGGTAGTAAAAAAGGCAATAAAAAAAGTAACTATTGTTAAGCTTACAGCAATTGTAAAGGGAGCTGGTAGTAAATATTTAAAAAGTTTGGTGTATTTGGCAGTAAAGCTCAATATTTTAATTCAATAGTATACTCCAAGCTTTCATAACTTCTCCTTTTTCTAATAATTCTTTTGCCTCTTGGTGATTTGAAGAATCATTTAAAGAACCTGCTGGAATTTCATCAACACTTCCTAAAAGTCCTAAATCATTTCCTGATAAAATAGTACTATTTCTTATTTCTAAAGGTATTTGATCTATACCAATTCCAATAGAAGTAATAGGTTTCTGAATTTCAAACATTGAGTTCTTATCAGCTCTACAATACCAGTTTCCACCCATACGGCTAACCAAGTCAATCTTGTGTTGGTCAATCATTCCCTTATCATCTAAAATAGCTTCGTTAATGTGCATCTTTAAAACTTCACAGATAACTAAGTTTCCTGCACCACCACTTTGCCCTAATTCAACAATCTCATTTACTTTACATTCAAATTGAACAGGAGATTCTTTAACTCTAAACGGTCTTATTTCTTCAGAAGGAACAGGTGTTAATCCAGATTTCACAAACTCATCAATAGAAGAATCATAGGGAGAACTTGATAAAGACATTTGCTGTACAATATCGTGGTTTACTACATTGATAACAACTTCTTTAGTCATCTTAACATTATCTAATGTATTTTTAGTAGCCCCAGTTCTTCCACTACGTGCAGGAGAAAAAATCATTATTGGAGGATTAGCACTAAAAACATTAAAAAAGCTAAAAGGACTTAAGTTTGGAGTCCCATCTTCACTAATTGTACTTGCAAACGCAATTGGTCTTGGACCAACAGCTCCTAATAAATAATGATGCAATTTTGGTACTTCAATGTCTTTTGGATTAATCGTAAGCATAGTCTCTTTTTATTTCTTTTCGTAAACAGTAAATGAGTAGGAGTGTGCGTGTTTCTCATCAGAAGGATTTTCAATTTCAGAAACCTTTTTCCATTTTTCAGTATCGATAGTTGGAAAAAAAGTATCACCATCAAAATCCTCATTTACATGAGTAATATACATTCTATCAATGAAACCTTTATCTAAAGCTTCCTTGTAAATTTGTCCGCCACCAATAATAAACAACTCTGTTTCATTATAGTTTTTGGCATATATTATTGCATCTTCTAAAGAATTAGCAATAATACAATCCTCTTCCTTAAAATCAGTTTGTCTAGTTAAAACTATGTTTGTTCTATTAGGAAGTGGTCTGAATTTTTTTGGAATAGAAATGTAATTTTTTCTTCCAGTAATGATATGATGATTTAAAGTCGTTTCCTTAAAGAACTTCATATCTTTAGGCAACCTCCAAATAAGATCGTTATCCTTACCAATTACATTGTTTTTAGCAACAGCTACTATTAAAGAAGTAATCATTTTTTAGAAAGCCATTTTTGGTAAGTACTATTTTTCTTTTCAGAATCGTCAGTAATAAAATAGTTACTTGTTCCTTTCTCTAGTAATGGGAAAGTTAAAGTTTGAATTAAATCATCTCTACTAATTAAAACATTAACAACATCTCCAGCAGGTCTACCATCAATAAAATCTTTAATATCATTATGAATTCTATAACCATCAATGGCTAAAATTTCATCTTTAACATTTAATCCTCCAGCGTATGCAGAAGTTCCTCTATAAACTTTAGATACCTTATTTCCTGAAGTAGAAACACCTAAACTTGTGTTTTTGTTTTCGATTTCTTCAAAAGTTAAACCAGCATAGCCATAAATGGTTTTATAATCAAAAGTCTTAGTGCCGTTAATAAAATCGTTGTAAAAATCATCTAACTTTAAGCCTGAAACTTCTTCTAAAGTAGATTTCATTTCTTCCTTAGTAAACCCTCTTCCTTGTTTCTTATAAAATTCACTATATAAATATTGCATAACATTATCTAAATTCTTTTTTCCTTTACTGTTCTCGATAATCATTAAATCTAACATGTTAGCAACAACACTTCCTTTAGAATAATAAGAAATTGTTGTATTATAGCTGTTCTCATTAGATCGGTAAGCTTTAATCCAAGCATCAAAACTTGAATGAGCTACTGGTTGTACTTTGTTTCCAGGTTGGTTCTCAATATTACTAACTGATCCTTGAAACTTTCTAATAATCTCTTTATTCGTATAAATACCAGCTCTGTATAATAATAACTCATCATAATAACTTGTAAAACCTTCCATTACCCATAATAGAGTCGTGTAGTTTTCGTTATTATAATCAAAAGGCCCTAAGGTTATTGGCCTAACTCTTTTTACATTCCATAAGTGAAAGTATTCATGAGCTACTAAACTTAAAAATCCTTTGTAAGCTGATCCAGTATAAGTCCATCTATTTACTTGTAATGTTGTTGAACTTAAATGTTCTAATCCACCGCTTCCGTTAGTTAAATTATGGATAATAAAAGTGTATTCTTCGTTAGGATTATCTCCAAATACATCAGTACAAGCCTCAACAATTTTTGCCATATCAACTTTTAAAGTTTCAATATTATAATTTCCTTTACCATACATTGCAACATGGTGTATGACACCTGCAGCAGTAAAATCAAACGTTTCTTGGTTTCCAATTTCTACAGGAGAATCAACTAAAATATCATAATCTGGAGCTTCATATTCAAAAGCTGTTTCAGATATTTTGGTTAAAGAAGTACTTACTTTTTTCCAATCTTTAAAAGGAATTAAAGTTAGCTTGTGAGGAGTACTTTTTAACTCATCAATAAACATAAACATACTTGTTCCGTTAAAATAAGCGTGCGATGCATCAATAAAACTAGTTCTTACGCTTAATTCAAAAGCATAAACTCTATAATTAATAACAACATTATCCGATTTGTTAGAATAAATTCTCCAAGTATTTTTATTGATTTTTTCAGATTTAATAGATTTGTTAGCTGAAGTAGATTCTAAACCTTCAACAGCTTTAGCAAACTCTCTAACTAAATAAGAACCTGGTGACCAAACTGGCATTTGAATATCAAAATGATCTTTTTGATGATCACTAACTGTCATTTTTATATTGTAATAATGTGTATGAGGTTCAGGCATAGAAACTTCATAATTGATGTTTCCTGCATTGGCTATTATTGTTGAGATAAAGCAAATAATTAAAAGTATTTTTTTCATAGATATTACTTCTTTTGAATAATCGGTTTAGATATAGCCAATTTACTATAGGTTAAAAAATTATGAAGGTAAAATTAGCTAATAATAGTTGATTTTTTAATGTTTTATTACAAATGATAGATCAAGAAAATACATATGTTATTTATTAAGGATTTTAGTAGCATTTTTGCACCTTTTTTTGCATTTTTACGTAATCAAAATGATGTTAAAACTAAACATAAAGTTATTACTTTTTACACTGTCTATTTTACTGGCAGGAAAGATGTCTTTAGCTCAATGTCCTCAGTTTTTTGATTCTCAAGGGGCACTAAGTAATAACCCGCAATGGGTAGATTGTTTTGCTGGTGATTTTAATCTAAGTGTTATACCAGATATTAATATTGGAAATTACTCTATAGATTGGGGTGATGGCACTGCTATAACAATTGGAAATGGTTGGTTAGCAAATACAGCAATTCTACATAATTATGCAGCAACCGTTTCTAATTATAATGTAGTAATCACTTTATCGGATGTTCCTTGTGTTATTAACGGTACAGTTATAATGGAAGAACCATCTAACGCTTCTATTCAAATTCCGTTTGGGGGATTAACAAGTGTGTGTGCTCCTGGAAATTTAGATTTTATTAATTCATCAACGGATGTTTCTGTAAATACTGTATTTACTTGGGATTTTGGAGATGGTTCTCCAATTCAAGTATTTAATAATACTAATGCTGGACAAATAGTTACACATACTTATTTACCTGGAACGGTTAATTGTATTACACCAGTTACGTTAACAGCAGAAAATGTTTGTAACACGTTGCAAGGAGGTCAGAGTGTTGCTACATTTAATCCTATTAGAATTTGGGATCTTGATGACGCTGCAATTACTGCATCTGCAACATTATTATGTTATCCTGATACAACGGTTACACTTCAAAATACTACCAATAGAAATTGTGAAGCTCAAGGGAATATAGCGCAACGTTATGAATATTGGAATTTAGGAGATTATTGGGGGCTTGGTTACGATTCAATAATTGATTGGACTCCATGGCCACCAACTTTACCTTTAACTATGGAATACCCGGGTATTGGAACTTATAATGCAACGTTAATTGATAGCAGTTTTTGCGGATTGGATGCAGCTACGATAACTATTCAGATTGTTCCGCCACCTACGGCTGCTTTAACAATCAGTAAAGACACTATTTGTGAAGGAGGAAATGTTACATTCAATAATTTAGCAGGAGGTGGAGCCAATACTTATTTCTGGAATTTTGGTGATGGAACTGGTTGGCAAAATTTAGGTGGAGGTGGCACGGCTCGTGCCTATAACTTTTCAGGAGATTATGTCATTCAATTGGCAGTTTTTATAGGTGGAGGTACTGCAAGTTGTACAGATACTGCGTCTATTCCTTTACATGTTTTGCCTAGTCCTGTGGCAAATTTTAATTTTGATAATAATAATGGATGCGATAGCTTAACGGTCAATTTTACCGATTTTTCTTCGGTTGATGTTGCTTTTTGGCAATGGGATTTTGATAATGGAAACTTAAGTAATCTGCCTGTACCACCTGCACAGTTTTATAATGGACCAGGAAATTATAATGTTGATTTAGATGTTGTAAGTGTTAATGGTTGTATTCATAGTTTGACGCAGGTAATTAATGTTTATCAATCACCAATACCAGACTTTATTCCTACGAGTGTTTGTCAGAATGTAAATTCTTTATTTACAGACTTATCTACAAGTTCAGTAGGAGATCCAATTATTGTTTGGGGATGGGATTTTGGGGATGGTAATTCAAGTATTCAACAAAATCCAACACATACATATACTTCAGCAGGACCTGTAGATATTATTTTAGACGTCAGTACAGTATTTTGTTCAGCTTCGGATACTGTTTCTGTTACTGTTGAAACAGAACCAACTGCTTCATTTACTGCAAATATCAATGTAGGATGTTCTCCTTTAGGAATAATTTTCACTAACACTTCTTCTGCCAATGCTGTTAACTTCTTTTGGGATTTTGGTGATGGAAACACTTCTAATTCTACAAACCCTACTCATATATTTATCAATAATTTTGGTGTAGATAAAATTTTTACGGTTACGTTAATAGCTCAAACCACTTTTGGCTGTGCTGATACTACCTCACAACAAATTTCAGTTTTTCCAAATCCAACTGCCTCATTTACGGATGATGGTATTCTGGACTGTGCTCCCCTAAATGTGAATTTCACCAATACTTCGATAGGTTCAATTAGTTATACTTGGAATTTTGGAGATGGAACACCTTTAGATAATGGTATAAATCCTAGCCATACTTATAATAACTTAACCCAATTTATAGATAATAACATTGTAACTTTGGTTGCTATGAGTGCAAACGGTTGTACAGATACTATTATAGATAGTGTAACAGTTTACCCAGAACCCCAATTCGGATTTAGTACAAATCCTGATTCTGGATGTAGTCCTGTAAATGTTATTTTTCCTTCTGTTATTGGTGCAGTTCAATATCAATGGGATTTCGGAGATGGAAATTTTGGGGCTGGACCAACTCCAAATCATACATATCTTAACTCAACAACTAATGATGTTACATATATCATCCAATTAATAGCAACATCTCCCTTTAATTGTGTTGATACAACTTATGGGCAGGTATTAGTATTTCCTAATCCTTCAGCGCAATTTAATACAGACGTTATTTCTGGATGTCATCCATTACCAATAAGTGCCACAAATATGTCTGCCGGTGGTTCTTTATATCATTGGGATATGGGAGATGGAACAATATTTGATACGTTAGTTTCAAATTTTGGACATATTTATCTTAATATAACTGGAGTGCAACAAACTTATCCGATTAGCTTAATTGCAGAAACTGCTCAAGGCTGTACAGATACCATAATTCAAAATATTGATGTTTTTCCAAATGTTACAGCAATTTTTTCATCAGATACGATAGGTTGTAGTCCATATGATGTTGGCTTTACTGATGCTTCTATTGGAGCTATAATTTATTCTTGGGATTTTGGAGATGGATCTGTCATTAGTAATCTGCCAAACCCTGCTCATCAATTTACAAATTCCACCACTATTGATACGATTTATACTGTATCTCTAATAATAGAATCTATTTTTGGATGCTTTGATACTACAAGCCATCAAATAACAGTTCATCCGAATATTTCAGCACAATTTACTACAGATATTAATATTGGCTGCCATCCACTGCCGATTGCAATTACTAATTCTTCAATAGGAGGAGCAATTTATCATTGGGATATGGGAGATGGATCTACTTTTGATACGCTTGATTTAAATTTTAATCATCTGTATTCAAACTTTACAGGAGTTCAACAAACACATACTATTGTTTTAATAGCGGAAACTACTCAAGGGTGTATGGATACCGTAATTCAAAATATTGATGTTTTTCCAAATGTTACAGCAATTTTTTCATCAGATACGATAGGTTGTAGTCCATATAATGTAACATTCTCAGATGCATCAAACGGAGCTATGAATTATAATTGGGGTTTCGGAGATGGGAGTATTAGTAATTTACCAAATCCTACACATATCTATTTAAATTCAACTACTACTGATACAGTTTATACAGCAATACTTATAATCGAATCTATTTTTGGATGCTTTGATACTACAAGCCATCAAATAACAGTTCATCCGGATATTTCAGCACAATTTGTAACAAATATTAGTGCTGGATGTCATCCATTTCCAGTTACAATTACTAATGCCTCAACTGGAGGGGCCATTTATCATTGGGATATGGGAGACGGTTCGATATTCGATACTTTAGATTTTATTTTTGGCCATGTATATACTAATTTAACTGGTGTACAACAAAGTCATACGATTCAACTTATAGCAGAGTCAGTTAAAGGATGTATGGATACTGTGACTCAAATTGTAGATGTCTATCCAGATGTTACTGCAATATTTGAATATGATACCGCTGGATGTAGTCCTTTTGATGTAGCTTTTACTGACTTTTCTATTGGAGGTGTAAATTATTCTTGGGATTTTGGAGATGGATCTCCATTAGAAAATATACAGCATCCTTCACATCAATACCTAAATACAACTGCTTTTGATGTAAATTATACAGCTATTTTAATTATTGAATCGGTCTTCGGATGTTTTGATACTGTTCAAAATGTTATAACTGTTTTTGCAACACCAGTGGTAAACTTTACTCCATTTCCATTTGTTCAAACATACCCTAGTGCAACAGTTGCAATCACTAATAATTCTTTTGTAGGACCATGGCAGTATTCTTGGGATTTTGGAGATAATTCATTTTCAAATCTCCAAAACCCACTAAATCTGGTATACTCTACTTGGGGAGTCTATCCAATTGAGTTAGTTGCTAGTAATCCAAATTGCTCAGATACTATTGTGCAAACAATAACTATTATTCCACCAATTCCGGTGGCTAGCTTTCAGGGTCCTGCACAGGGTTGTAGTCCTCTAGATGTTCAGTTTCTTAACTTTTCTGTGTATGGGGATACTTATTTATGGGATTTTGGGGATGGTGGAACTTCAACACAATTTTCACCTTCTTATATTTATTATAATCCAGGAGTTTATACAGTAACTCTTACTGTTAATGGTGATGGAGGTCAAGATGTTCAAACCCAACAGTTGATTATAGAAGTATATCAAAACGCAAGTGCTTTCTTTACTGTGTCTCCAAGTACAGTATATATTCCAACAGAACCAGTTTTGTTATTTAATCTTTCGAATTTTTCTTCTTCTTATACTTGGGATTTTGGCGATGGTAATAGCTCTACAGAAGACAATCCCCAGCATATTTATACTACACAAGGAAACTATGATATTACATTAATTGCTACAAATCAGAACAGTTGTAAAGATACTTTTGTACTTTCAGCTGCTGTGGATGCATTATCTAAAGGTGATATATCTATACCTAATGCTTTTACTCCAAACCCGGATGGGTCAAATGGAGGAATATTTACTAGTGTAGATACAGATAACGATGTTTTTCATCCTATTGTTGTTGGAGCAGATGAGTATGAATTAAATATTTTTAATAAGTGGGGAGAGTTACTTTTTATTAGTTTAGATGTAGGTATAGGATGGGATGGGTATTATAGAAATGAATTAAGTAAACAAGATGTTTACATATATAAAATTAAAGTAAGATACCTTGATGGTAGATCAGAATCCTTTGTTGGAGATGTTACACTTTTAAGATAATTTATAGATTATGAAATATTTACTAATTGCAATATTTTGGTTGTTTACAACTATGGTTATTGGGCAAGAAAATTCCAAAGAATTTAAGAAGTCATTTAATTTAGCGACTAAAAAATTTAAGTTTGGAGATTATCATGGTGCTCTAAAAATTTACAATGAATTATATAAAGTAAATTCAGAGAACAAAGAATTGAATTTTAATTTAGGGGTATGTAATTATTATACTCGAAATTATGAGGAGGCAGAGGCTAATTTTTTAAAATCAAGTAGTTCAGTAAGTCTAGAATTATTTAGATATAAAGCTTCAATAGCTCATATAAATATGAAGTTTAAGAAGGCCTTAAATTATTATAACGCCTACAAATTAATTTCGGGAGAGAAAGAGGTTAGCAATCAAGAAATTAATAGATTGATTCTGAAGATTAACTATGCTGAATTAGCTATTAAAGATCAGCGGAATGTTTTAGTCCAAAATCTAGGACCGACAATAAATACGAAACATCAAGAGTATGTTCCGCTAATTTCTGCAGATGAACAAATGATGATGTTTACATCAAGAAGGCCGGGAAGTACTGGGGGGCAGTTGGATCCTAATGGGATGCCTTTTGAGGATGTTTATATGTCGACTAAAATAAATAATACATGGATGGATCCTAAAGCATTAAATGAAGGAATCAATACTTCAACAAATGATGCTTGTGTAGGACTTTCTGCAGATGGACAAATTTTATTTCTTTTTAAACCCTCAGAAGATCAGCTGACCGGTGATCTTTATGAAAGTAGAATGGGCCTAGATGATTGGGAAGCTCCTATTAAATTAGGGTCTAACATCAATACTGAATTTAATGAAACAAGCGCCACTATTTCGTTAGATGATAAAGTAATCTATTTCTCAAGTGATAGACCTGGTGGTTTTGGCGGGAAAGATATTTATAAAGTTTTAAGACTTCCTAATGGTAAGTGGAGTAAAGCGATGAATTTAGGTGCAGTGGTAAATACTCCATATGATGAAGATGCTCCTTTTATTCACACAGATAAAAAAACACTTTATTTTAGTTCTAAAGGACATCAAAATATGGGGAAATATGATGTTTTTAAAACTGTTTTAGAAAAAAGAATTTGGTCGGCACCTGAAAACTTGAAGTACCCTATTAATACAGTACAAGATGATATCTTTTTTGTGTTGGCCGCAAGTGGTAAAGTAGGATACTATTCTTCCTCACGTTCTGGAGGTTATGGAGGGCAAGATATTTATAAAGTTGTATTAAAAGATGAAAATGTTAAGCAATATGTATTAAAGGCAATTATAAAGTCGAAAAAAGAGGGGGAGCGTTTATCAGCCAAAATAATGTTGATAGAAAATGAGTCAAAAAAAGTGATGGGAATTTATAAATCGAATAGTAATACTGGGAAATTTATCATGTTAGTTGACCCAGAGAAATCATATAATATTGTTATTGAATCTGATAAATATCACACCTATTCAGCAGAATTAGATTTTGATATTAACAAGGATGAACGGTTTGAATTTACATTAGATAGGAAGGATTGATGTGGTAAATAAACTTGAAATTATATTTGTTATGGGTTTACTTTTTTTTGCTATTGAAAGTAGTGGGCAAGATATGCAGTTTACTCAATTTAATGCTGCGCCACTATATCTTAACCCCGCCTTCGCAGGGGCAACAATCGAGCATCGATTTGCAACAAACTACAGGAATCAGTGGTCCGGAATTCCCGGACACTTTGTTAATAGCACTTTTGCTTATGATCATAATTTATCTGAATTTAATAGTGGTTTAGGGTTGGTTTTTGCCAGAGAAAGAGCCGGAACTGGTGCATTAGGTAGTACCGAAATGGGTTTACTTTATTCTTATCATTTTAAAATTGATAAGAAGATTATGATTCAACCGGGAATTAAATTTAATTATATAACAAGGAGTGTTGATTTTTCAAAATTGGTTTTTAATGATCAATTAGCTAGAGGAGGAAGCTCGGTAACTTCAGATGATATAAAATTAGACAATGTCAACTATTTGGATATTACTGCTGGATTTTTAGTTTATTCTGCAAATTTTTGGGGAGGATTTTCATTTAATCATATAAATGAACCAAATCAATCTTTGAATAATGATGAAAGTCCCTTGTTTATGAAGTTTTCTGCCCATGGTGGTTATAAATTCGATTTGTCTGAGGGTGGTAGAAAATCATTAAATACTTCTTATTTTAATTTGGCTTTACATTATAAATCTCAACAAAAATTTGATCAATTAGATATCGGTTTATACTATACAAAAGAGCCATTTACTTATGGTGTTTGGTATAGGGGTTTACCTGGAATAAAATCTTACGAAGGAATATTTAATAGTGATGCCTTAGCGATTATTTTAGGTTATAAATTAGTTGATTATAATTTAAATATTGGTTATAGTTATGATTTAACTGTTTCTCGCTTGGCATCAAGCTCAGCAGGTTCACATGAGATTTCATTAATTTATGAAGTCGCTAGTAAAAAGAAGAAAAGAAGAAGTAAACGGTTCTTTGTTCCTTGTGCCAAATTTTAATTTTTTTATTTAGATCGATTTCCATTAGGATCAATTCCTTGTGGATCATATACTGCAGGACAAGATTTTGAACCTTGTCTTAAAAACATAAAACGTACTTTAATTAAAAAAGGACGATGGCGAGTGTTATTATAAACATGGGCAGATTTAATATGATTAAATGGAAGTAAAGCTAAAATTGGAGTCTCTATCATTGGCATTATGATTAATCGGCCTTTTGTTTTAAATCCAATTCCAAAGAAGTAATGAAGCTCTCCTAATAATGAAGCAGGTCCATCTGTATAATTCTCATTATCAGGTATTTTTTTATTTACGCCTCTGCTTTTAATAAAATGATAATCTAAATTTAATCCCAATCCATTCACGTAAAATAAGTCGTCATTTTTATCAAATCGATATCCTAAATTAAAGTTTCCTGAAACTAAATGATCACTATAGTTAGCTCTGCTTTCAATTCTATTAGTTTCAATATTGTTAAAGTTAGTTGTTTCTGTATAATTCTCACCTCCTCTAAACCATTTCCATGATAAACTGTAGTCCATATAATTGATGAATTTTTTATTATTCATTTTAAATTTTCCAATTTCGAGCATTGGAGCAAGTTGAGAAGTAAAGCTTTTGCCAAAGGAATTTTTTGGTTGAGCTAAATAATTTGTAGTTGTTGTTACATTTGTAAGACTGTCAGTAGCACTTATTTTATCTGAATATTGAGAATAAGGCATCATATAAGTTAAACCTAATCCCAAAAACCATCCTTGATCAACAGCATCACCTCCGGTACCATAAAGACCGTTTCCTTTGCCTTTTTTATATTGGCTAAACCCAATAAATGGGATAAGGATAATAAGTAGGAGTATGGATTTTAGGTTGTTCATAATTAGTTCAGTTTAAATTTTAGAAAGTATTGCTTGTTCAACATCTTTGCTATCCCATTGGTTTTCAATGTCATCAAATTGAGACATTACTTCTTTCATAATAGCATCTTGTTTTTGACCAGCTTTCCACGCTACAGAATATCTAATATGACTAAAAGTTACTTGACTGTATAATGGTAACCACTTGTCCGGATGTTTAGTTGAGAAGTGGGCTTCAATTTTCTTTTGTAGTAAAAATTTTGGATCTCCAACATAATCTCTCATGACATAATAATTGTGTAACGATAAATCTTGAACACCATCTCCATCAGGTTTTCTAAGTTCTTGATATTCTGCAAAAACTTTATCCCAATCTTCATTGTGTTTTTGCATCAAATCCCACATTACGGTACAATCTTCCATTCCAGAGTTCATCCCTTGTCCGTAAAACGGAACGGTTGCATGTGCTGCATCTCCCATTAAGGCTACTTTACCAGAAGTCCAAGGGTAACAACGAATAATTGATAAAGAGGATAGTGGATGATCATTCCACGCTTCTCCAACATTTGGCATCATTTTGTAAAAATCAGGAAATGTAGTTTTGAAAAAAGTATCAACAGCTTCTTTAGATGTTAATTCTTCAAAAGAACTTTCACCAGTTGAAGGCATAAATAACGTACACGTAAACGACCCATCATCATTAGGCAGTGCTATTAGCATAAACTTTCCTCTTGGCCAAATGTGTAAAGCGTTTTTGTCTAATTGATAAGAACCATCTTTATTAGCTGGTAATAATAACTCTCTATAACCATCATTAATAAAATGTTGGCTGTATTGAAAACGATCTAACTTCTGCATAGAATTGTAACGAACAGCCGAAAATGCTCCATCGCAAGCAAAAACAACATCAGATTTATGGTCTGATTTTTCTTTTGTTATAGCATTTTCCAAGTAAACTATTCCATTTTCTAGATCAACACCTGTACACTTTTCATTATAATGGATAGTTGCTTCGCCTTTTTTCTCAGCAATATCCATCATTAAAGCATTTAGACCACCTCTAGATACTGAATAAATAGCTTGACCTTCTTTACCATAAGCTTGGTAATTAAGGTTACTTTCCAAATCATGCATAATTCTTCCATTCATTGGAATTGCAATTTCAGAAACTTCATTTTCAAGATTTACATTTTTTAAAGCTTTCCAACCTCTATCAGAAAGTGAAAGGTTGATTGATTTACCTGCTTTTATTTCGGCTTTTCTAATATCAGAACGTCTCTCAAAAATAGTTACTTTATATCCTGCTTTAGAGAGGTAAACTGCCCAAAGTGTTCCTACTAATCCTGCTCCTACAATTGTTGCTGTTTTCATATGTTTTATTTTGTTATACCGCTCATGTTTTGCTCAAGAAGCAAAAGTCTGGAGGATTTTTTTATTTTTTAGCATTTAAGTCCAAAGTGTACTCTGTTCTGTTTTTTATCACTCCAATCAGAATGATAGTTAAATTATAATTTTAATGCTCTTTTCAAGATTTCTCCAAAACGGTAAATGTCTTTATAAGAGTTATACAATGGTATTGGAGCCATTCTAATTACGTTAGGTTCTCTCCAGTCAGATATAACTCCTTCTGCTGTTAATGAGTCAAATAAATCCTTGCCATATCCGTGTGCAATTACAGAAACTTGAGAGCCTCTTTCATTCCAATTTCTTGGGGTAATAATCTCTAACGATTTATCAGAAGCTGATAATGATGCATTCACATCATCAACAATAAACTCTAAATAACCAGAAATTATTTTTTGTTTTTTTAATATTTTATCCATACCAACTTCATCAAAAATATCAATAGCAGCTTTATGTGCTGCCATAGACAATACTGGAGCATTGCTCATTTGCCAAGCTTCAGCAGATTTTATTGGATTAAACCCTTTTTCCATTAAGAAGCGAGTCTCTTTCTCTTGACCCCACCAACCTGCTAAACGAGGTAGTTCTTTATTATTACAATGTTTTTCATTAATATAAACACCAGAAACTCCACCGGGACCAGAATTTAAATATTTGTAAGAACACCAACATGCAAAATCAACATCCCATTCGTGTAACTTTAATTCTATATTTCCTACTCCGTGTGCTAAATCGAAACCACAATTAGCACCAACTTTATGAGCAGCATCAGTAATTCCTTTCATATCGAAAACCTGACCAGTAAAATAATTTACTCCACCAATCATAACACAAGCTAAGGTATCTCCAGCTTCTTTAATTGCGGAAATAATATCTTCGTTATGAATAGTTCTTTCTCCTGTTCTTGGAGCAATTTCTATAATAGCATCATCAGGGTTCAATCCTAAATTTCTTACTTGCATTTCTAATGCGTACTGATCAGAAGGAAAAGCCTTTGCTTCACAGAGAATTTTAAAACGTGTTGCTGTTGGACGGTAAAATGAAACAAGTAGTAAATTTAAATTTACAGTTAAGTTATTCATCACTACAACTTCTTGTTCAGTTGCACCCACAATTTTAGAAATTGGTTTAGCAAACATTTCATGGTAAGCAAACCAAGGGTTTTTAGCATGAAAATGTCCTTCAACTCCCCATTGAGACCAATCTTCTAATTCTTGACCAATGTAATCCTTAGTAGATTTTGGTTGTAACCCTAAAGAATTTCCAGTAAAGTAAATGGTTTCTTTTCCGTTGATTACTGGAATATAAAATTTGTTTCTGTATTCCTTTAATTCGTCTTGCTCATCTAATTTTAGAGCAAACTCTAAACTATTCTCGTAAGTCATTTAATCCCTTTTATAATGGACCGTAAATGTACGTAACTAAGTCAGAAAAATATAAGGTTTGAAAAGCAAAAAATCATAAATATTATAAGTCTAATTTGATTTTTCTGGGTAAAAGCTGAAAAGTCATTCTATGAATATTCGTTGTTCCAATACTTTTTATTGCTGCTCGATGTGCTTTTGTGGGATAGCCCTTGTTTTTATTCCAAGCGTATTCTGGATGTTTTTCATGTGCAGCAAACATAAAATCATCACGATAAGTTTTTGCTAGTATTGAGGCCGCAGCAATAGATAAAAACTTAGTATCTCCTTTTACGATACATTCATGATTAATATTAGAATAAGGGGTAAACCTATTACCATCAATTAATAATAATTCTGGAGTCATTTTGAGTTGATCAACTGCTCTATGCATTGCTAAGAAAGAGGCATTAAGAATATTTATTTCGTCAATTTCAATGTTATCAACTATGCCAACTCCAAATGATATAGCTTCTTTTTCAATTTCAACTCTTAAGATTTCTCTATTCTTTTCTGAGATTTGTTTAGAGTCGTTTAAGATTTTGTTTTTATAATCTTTTGGTAAAATAACAGCGGCAGCATAAACTGGTCCGGCTAAACAGCCTCTTCCGGCTTCATCACAACCAGCTTCGATTAATCCTTTTTTAAAATAACTTTTAAGCATTTATTCTAGTTTGTAAAGTTTATAAAGTCAAAATTTTATCTTGATATTTGTGATGATATTATTTGAAAAAATAATTGTACTCTTTACTCTTTCATTGTTTTTAAAATGGAATGCCAAAGGCGATCTCCAGTTTTTTGCCAACTGAACTTTTTTGCTTGAACCTTACTTTTTTCAATTAGTTTATTTCTAAGATTATCATCAGTAGAAATAGTAATCATCGCTTGTGTGATATCTTCTACAGAGAAAGGATCTACCAAAAAACCTGCATCTTCAACAACTTCAGGCATTGACGTGATGTTAGATGTAATAACAGGTGTTCCACAACTCATTGCTTCAACTAATGGAATTCCAAATCCTTCAAAAATAGGAACGTAAGTTAGTGCATGTGCTGCAGCAGTAATCTTATACAATTCTTCCTCAGGTAACCTACCTGCAAAAATAATATCAGATTTAAATTCTAAATTTTGAAATGTAGTTTCAATTTCGTCTGTCCACCACATTTTTCGTCCAACAATCAATAATTTAAAATCAGACTTTGTTTGAGATTTAAATTCATTAAAAGCTTTAAAAAGGTTAACTAAGTTCTTTCGAGGGTGAAGTGTTCCTACAAATAAAAAGAAGGGTTTTCCTTCAGAGTATTTACGTTGAATTTCTATTTTTTCTTCTTGATGTATTGGTTTAAAATGCTCGTTAGGTCCATTATAGACTACATCAATTTTGTTTGAGTCAATTTTATACGTATCAACAATATCTTTTTTGGAAAATTCTGATACCGAAGCAATTCTATCTGCATTATTAGCAAATTTCGGAAAATATTTACAGTAATATCTTCGAATTATTTTTGGTAAATGTTCTGGATGATGTTCAAAATTTAAATCATGAATAACACTTAAGGTTTTAGTTTTTATTTTCAATGGAATCATTCCATTGGTACCAACAAAAATATCGGGTTTAATTTTCTTTAGTAATCGTTTTAAAGAAATTCCATACCATACCATATACAAGAAAGGATGTCTAGCTTGAGGGCCTATAACTTTTGCTGTTACATTGTTTCCAAAAATAAAATCTAGATGAGGTTCTCTATCAAAAATAAATATAAAATCAACTGTTGGGTTAGAGGCTACTATATGTTTGAAAGATCCTTCCGTAAAAAGACCTAAGCCATCCATTCGGTCTTTTAGAAGTAATCGGGTATCTACGGCAATTTTCAATTGGAGTTGTTTAAGGTTAATTTGTTAAAAGTAAAAAATACAGCATTAAGCATTTTTGAGAAGCATAGCCATGGTTTGATAAAATAACGATAAGTTTTCAAAAAATAAACATTTTCACCGAACAAAATCAATCTTAAATAACTCCTTAATCTAATTTTAATGCGAATGTAATAATATTGACTTAGATAAGTTATTTTTGTCAGAAATCAATTCTGAGTGCAAAAAAAATTCATAACCAATTTAGCCTTACTCTTAGTACTTAATGTTTTAATTAAACCATTTTGGTTATTTGGTATTGACAGAACTGTTCAGAATTCTGTTTCTCAAGAGGATTTTGGAATATATTTTACGTTATTTAATTTTTCAATGTTATTTAATATCTTATTGGATGTTGGTATTACCAACTTTAACAATAAGAATATAGCTCAACATAAGCAGTTGCTTACCAAATATTTATCAGGAATTGTTGCTTTTAAATTTGTGTTAGCAGCAGTTTATTTCATGGTAACATTTGTTGTTGGTTATCTTTCAGGATATGATTCTGATAGGTTTTATATGCTAATATTTTTAACTATCAATCAGTTTTTAATATCCTTTGTTCAGTATTTAAGATCAAATATAGCGGGTTTACAATTGTTTGCTTTAGATAGTTTATTGTCTGTACTGGACAAAACACTTATGATCATTTTCTGTATTATCTTATTTAGAGGAAATTTGATTGATCCAAAAATTGAGTTGATGCATTTCGTTTATGCTCAAACCTTAGCATACTCTATTTCGTTACTTGTTGTTTTTGGCGCTGTTTTGTTAAAGTCAGATAAATTTAAATTAAAGTTTAATAAGCCATTCTCTTTAATGATTTTAAAACAAACGTATCCTTATGCTTTATTGGTTTTAACAATGACATTTTATTATAGAATGGATGCCATCATGTTAGATTCTATGTTGGAGGATGGAGAGTTGCAAGCCGCAATTTATGCCCAAGCTTATCGTTTGATGGATGCTTCAAACCAAATAGGGGTTCTGTTTGCTGCATTATTACTGCCGATGTTTGCTAATATGATTAAAGAAAATAAAAAGTTAGAGGAATTAGTGAAACTATCTTTTAGTTTAATTTTTCTGCCAGCAATTGTTGTCGCTATTTTCTGTTTTTCTTTTTCTAATAAATTAATGGGGTTAATGTATAAAGGGAATACCGATGCATCAGGAGTTCTAGTTTTACTTATGTTTTGTTTTGTGGCAATTTCATCAACGTATATTTTTGGAACATTATTAACTGCAAATGGTAGTTTAAGAACATTAAATAAGCTAGCAATAGGAGGGATGGTCCTTAATTTAGTCCTTAATTATATACTTATTCCAAAGTTTAAAGCTGAAGGATCTGCAATAGCAAGTTTGGTTACTCAATCATTAATTGTTATCGCTCAAATTTTTGTAGTTAAAAAGGTATTCAACTTTAGAGTGAATTATATTTTTATTATAAGCTTGTTCATATATATACTGTTATTAGGAATTATCATTTACTATTTAGGAATCTTCGTTTCAGGAATTTTTATCCAACTTGGCATATTTGTTTTGTTGTCAATCATATTAGCACTTATAATGAAAATTATCAATGTTAAAAAAATGGTTAAAATCCTTGTTAGTAACGAATTGTAACGGTTTCGATAAAAAAAGCTATTTTTACCATTCTCAAAAAAAACACAAACAAATTAAAGCCAAAATAGATAAAGAAAAGGATGAGCAATAATGAAGGAAATAATACTGATTTAAATTCAGAAAACTTGGTCGTTTTTTTCTATAAATGGAGAAAACCTTTACTTATTTTATCTGCTATAGCCCTTATTGTATCAACAATTGTTTCTTTTTTCATTAAAGAGAAATTTGAATCTTCAGTAATACTTTACCCTACTGTAACAAGTTCAATTTCTAAAGCCTTAATTTCAGAAAATTACAATGGTAAAGATGATATTCTGAAATTTGGAGAGAGGGAGGAGGCTGAGCAAATGCTACAAATATTAAATTCAGATGAAATTAGAAACAGAATTATTGAAAAGTATGATTTATTAAATCATTATGATATTGATGAAGACTATAAATATAAAAAAACTGAATTGCAGGCTATTTACGAGTCAAATATAAACGTAGATATGAACAAGTTTATGGCTGTAGAAATTGAGGTATTAGATTATGATGCAACAATTGCAGCATTAATTGCAAATGATATTGCAGCATTGTTGGACACAGTTAAAAATAGAATGAGAAGAGAAATAGCTGTTTCAGCATTCACAATAGTTAGTAAAAGATATAATGAGCAAAAAGAATATGTTCAAGTTTTAGAGGATTCTTTAACGAGTTTACGTCAACTTGGAGTAATTGATTATGAATCTCAGGCTGAAAGAATTACAGAACAATTATCAATTGCAATTTTGCTAAGCAAAAATACGGCTATTAAAGCGCTTGAAGATAAACTGAAAATATTAAGTCAATATGGAGGTGCCTATGTTTCTATAAGAGATCAATTAGAATATGAGAAAAAGCAATTAACATTTATTCATGCTAAATATGAAGAAGCTAAAATAGATGCAGAAAGTAATTTACAGCATAAATTTATAGTTAATCATGCATATGAAGCAGAAAAGAGTACTTACCCTCTAAAGTGGTTAATTATTTTTGTTTCTACAATAGCAACTTTCTTATTAACTTTAATTGCTTTGTTATTTATGGAAAGCTATGTGAATGTAAAAAATAAATTTAAATGATAGATTTAAAAAATATGAATACTAACCTATTCAATGTAATAACCAATAATTTAAAACTATTAATAGTAGTTGGTATAACAGCAGCTATATTGTCAGTTGTTTTTTCATCAGCAGTCTTTATTGCTCCGAAATATAAATCTACAGCTATTATTTATCCTTCCAATTTAGGAGAGTACTCTGAAGAGAGCCCAATAGAACAGATGATGCAATGGTTTGAATCGATAGAGATTAAGGATAGGGTAATCGCTGAAAATGATTTGTTTACTCATTATGAAATTAAAGAAGATGATAAATTATCATCTTATTATATGTTGGAAGAGTATGCCGAAAATATTACTGTTAAAGAAACAAAATATGAATCTGCTGAAATTATTGTTTTAGATACTGATCCAGAAAAGGCTGCAAAAATAGCAGTATCCATGATAACTAATTTTAATAGTGTGATTAGAGGTGTACATAAAAAAAGAGCCTTAGAAGATTTAAATTCTCAAAAACAAAAACTTGATGTTATTAAATCTGAGATTGATTCTGTATCAAAGGAATTGCAAAATTTGAGAGTAAATTACGGTTTGATTGATTATTCTACTCAAGCAAGAGAAATTACTCGAGGTTATTTAAAAACGATTGAAGGCGCTAACAAGTCAAATATTAATATTGAAGGAATATTGAAGTTAAAAGCAAACATTGAAAAAAAAGGCGGAGACTTTATTTTATATAATACAACGATTTATGATTTGCTTAAAGAATTTTCTAAAATTCATGCGGATTATAATTATGTATTAAGTAATTACAGTAGAGTAATCACATATACGAACATAGTAAGTGAACCTCAAATTCCAGTAAAAAAGGTTTATCCAGTTAGATGGATTATTGTATTACTCTCAACATTAGGGTCTGTCGCTTTTGCTTTTATATTATTGTTATTTTCTGCACAATTAAAAATTGAAGATTAGAGTGTTAAAAACTCTTAAACCATATTGGATTTATATTTTTAGTTTTGTTTTTATAATTTTAAACAGCTATTTAGTAGTTAAAGAATTTTACTACTTGGCTCTTGTTCCTTGCGCTTTAGCCTTAGTATTTATGGCCTTTTTCAGGTTAGATAAGTTAATGTGGTTTATAGTCTTTTCTACTCCTTTATCCATAAATTTAGAAGAATTAGACATTGGAGGAATAGGGATGTATATTCCTACTGAACCTTTAATGTTTGGCGTTATGTTACTTTTCTTTTTTAAGCTTATTTTAGAAAAAAAATTCGATTCTAACATTATAAAACATCCAATAACATTGGCCATTTTGGCTAATTTGGTTTGGATTACTATTACTTCCATTACTTCAGAAATGCCTGTGGTATCTTTAAAGTTTCTACTTGCAAGAGTTTGGTTTGTAGTTTGTTTTTATTTTATAGCTACTCAGTTGTTTAGGGATAAAAAGAATTATAAAAAGTTTATTTGGGCTTATGTAATTTCTTTAACGGGTGTTATTTTTTATGCTATTATTCATTTGTCAATGTACAATTTTGATCAAAAACCTGCTCATTGGGTGATGAACCCATTTTACAAAGATCATACTTCTTATGGTGCTGTATTAGCAATGTATTTACCAATGTTATTTGTCTTTTTCAATAAGCGAAATACACCAACTGTTAAGATAATATCTATATTTCTAATAGGAATATTTACGGCCGGAATTATTTTGTCCTATACAAGGGCAGCTTGGGTAAGTTTGGTAGGGGCTTTAGTATTGTATTTAATATATAAGTACAGAGTTAAATTTAAAACATTATTAGCTATTGGTGTTGGATGTTTAGTCTTATTGGCTTTTAGTTGGAACGCATTGGTTCTTAATTTAGAAGATAATAGTCAGGAGTCCTCTGATAAACTCTCAGAGCACGTTGAGTCTATTTCTAATGTTTCTTCAGATGCATCAAATTTAGAACGTTTAAATAGATGGAGTTCAGCTTGGAGAATGTTTCAAGAAAGACCCTTTTTTGGTTGGGGTCCTGGAACTTACATGTTTCAGTATGCACCGTTTCAAATGTCAGATGAACAAACAATCATAAGTACAAATAGCGGTAATATGGGTAACGCACATAGCGAATATATCGGGCCTTTGGCTGAATCTGGTGTTTTTGGAATGTTAACCTTTTTAATTATTGTTATTACTGTCTTTTATAGAGGATCTTTATTATATCATCGTTTACCCAAAGGAGAGTTTAAAACTGTTGTTTTACTTGCTCTATTAAGTTTGTTTACTTATGTAACTCACGGATTATTGAATAATTATTTAGATACAGATAAAGTATCTGTTCCATTTTGGGGATTTATAGCTATAATTGTAGCTATAGATGTTTACCATAGTAGGGATTTACTTGATTCTGAGGCACATTAACGCGATATCATCCTTAAATTCTACTTCCTTTTTAAAGTCAATTAATTGTTCTGTTATAGAGTTAAGTATGTTCTTAGTTGATTCTTCTTTACTAAGTAGTAAAGTGTTTTCTAGTTTTTTCATTCCAAACTCTTCGTTTACTGTATTAGGCTGTTCCACAACTCCATCAGTATAACAAGTTAGAATAGAATCTTTTGGTATGGTTAAGTTTTTTTCAGTTACAGAAGGTAGGTTTTCAAACATTCCTAGGATAGTACATCCGTCAATTAAATGTTGAAATTGATGACCTACTAAAAGTAGTGGTGGATTATGTCCAGCATTAATATATTGAAGATTCCGAGTTTGTAAATTGTATTTCCCTATAAAGGCAGTTATAAATTTTTCTCGGTTAGCATTAGCTAAAATATTTTTGTTTAGTTCAATAACTAATTCGGATAAGGAAGTTGTTCTTTTGATTAGAACTCTTAAGCTTGCCTGGAAATTTGACATTAGTAAAGCTGCAGGTACACCCTTTCCAGAAACATCAGCGATACAAAATGCTATTTCGTCTCTGTTCAATTCGATAAAGTCATAATAATCTCCTCCTACTAGTTGATGAGGATTATAGCTAGCCGAAACTTCAATCTCATCATTATTTGGTAGGTTTTTTGGGAAAAGCATAGCCTGCATTTGAGAGGCTAATTCCATTTCTTTTTCAATAACTATTTTTTCTAAATTTTCGTTAAATAGACGTTTGTTTTCTACTGCTACAATAATAACATTGGTTAGTGTCTGAACAAAAGTTAAATGTTTTATTATGGGACTAACTTCAATTTTCTCGCCATCAAAATCACCAAGTAATAAATAGGCCAGGGGCTCTTTCTTATGGAAAACAGGAACAATGACATCAAATGGTCTGAGCTTTTTGTTTGTGTTGTCGGATAGAACTTCAATTTCTTTTATATCTAGCAATTCTGTATTTACATCTATTTTATTGCAATTCGTTCCAATACATAATTCCTTTGTCCATCCTTTTTTATCAAAACTAAAAAGCAAGAGTTTTCCAATTTTTAGATCATCTAATAAAACTGTTTTGTATAGTGATAATAGTTCATCTTTAGATAAATTATTATTAATTCCCTTTGTTACTTCAAGAAGCGTGTCTAATTTGAACTTGCCAAGCTGAAGTCTTTTCTTTATGTTTTTTGATTGTTGACTCATATTATGAATATATCTTGCTCTAAGATAGTAGGATATTTGGAATAAAAAAACCGTCTTATTATTTAATAAGACGGTTTAAGTATTTTAAATAGATTTTTTTACATCTTAACTCTCTCAGAGTAATCTCCAGAAACAGTACTAATTTTGATATGATCACCTTGATTAATGAATAATGGAACTTTAACTTCTGCTCCAGTTTCTACTGTTGCAGGTTTAAAAGCATTAGTTGCAGTATTTCCTTTCTCTCCTGGCTCAGTATATGTAATTTCTAGAACTATTGAGGCAGGAAGTTCACAAATTAATGCAGATTCATTATCTGCATCAAAAACTATTTCAGCTGTATTTCCTTCTTTTAAGAATTTTGGTGCATTTATTATTTTCTGATCAACAAAAGTTTGCTCAAACGTTTCGTTATTCATAAAGTGATAAGTAGTGTCTTCTTTGTATAAAAACTGGTAAGTTCTTCTTTCAACTCTAACATCATCTAATTTATGTCCAGATGTAAAAGTATTATCAATTACTTTACCTGTTTCCACATTTCTTAATGTAGTTCTGATGAATGCTGGTCCTTTACCAGGTTTTACATGTTGAAAATCAATAATTGTATAAATACCATGATTATATCTTATACATAATCCTTTTTTTATTTCTGATGTACCTACCATTTTATTTGATTTTAATATTTATAAATACGAACGTTTAAGTTCCGATTTTCTATAGATGAAGACTTAATTTAAAGGACCTCTAATTATTCCTTTAGTTGAATCTTCAATAAATTTTAGAATAATTTCTTTTTCTTTTGATTTTGGTTCTTCTTGCTCAATTACCTTTACAGCATTTGATACATTTAAACCTCTAGTATAGATATTTCTATAAATATCTTCTATTTGTGTTACAGCTTCTGCAGAGAAACCTCTTCTTCTTAAACCTACAGAATTTACACCAGCAAATGTTAAAGGAGCTCTAGCTGCTTTAATAAAAGGAGGAACATTCTTTCTAACATTAGATCCAGCGGCAATAAATGAATGTTGTCCAATTTCAACAAATTGTTGAACTCCAACAACACCCTCAATAATTACAAAATCACCCAAAGTAACATGTCCAGCTAAGTTTACACAATTTGCTAATATGCAATTATCACCAATAATACAATCATGAGCAACATGCACATAGGCCATTAATAAACAGTTTTTTCCAATAACAGTTTTATTTCTGTCAGTAGTTCCTCTGTTTATGGTAACATATTCTCTGATAATAGAGTTATCTCCAATTTCTGCAGTTGTAACTTCTTCATCAAATTTTAAATCTTGAGGAATTGCAGAGATTACGCTTCCAGGAAAAATCTTACAATTTTCACCAATTCTAGCACCATTAAAAATAGTTACGTTTGGTCCAATCCATGAACCATTACCAATTACTACATCTTTATGTATAGTTGTAAAAGAATCTATAACAACATCTTTTCCAATTTTAGCTTCTGGATGTATGTTTGTCATTGGGAATTTTTCCATCATATCAATTCTATTTTCGCTAAGATAATTTTTATTAAACTGCCTCGGTAACTTTTTCTGTATTTTTTTCTTTTACAATTTGAGCCATTAGTTCAGCTTCAATACAAACGTCTCCATTTACATATCCTTTTCCTCCCATATGGCAAATACCCCTTCTTATAGGTGTTAAAAGTTCTAAATGGAAAACAATTGTATCTCCAGGAATTACTTTTCTTTTAAATTTAACATTGTCTATTTTGATGAAATAAGTACTGTAATTTTCAGGATCAGGTAAATTTCTTAACACCATAATCCCACCACATTGAGCCATAGCTTCAACTTGTAAAACACCTGGCATTACTGGGTTTCCGGGAAAATGACCCATGAATTGGGGTTCGTTTTGGGTAATATTTTTCACTCCTACAATGTGGCTATCTGAAACCTCCATTATTTTGTCTATTAGTAGGAAAGGATATCGATGAGGAAGTAATTTTTCTATATCGTTTATATTGTAAACAGGCTCCTTTGTTAGATCAATTTTAGGACCTTTTTTTAATGACTTTTTTATTTCAGCTTTAATTATTTTAGCAAAATCAACATTACCCTTATGTCCTGGTCTAGCAGCTAAAATATGGCCTTTTATTGGTCTTCCAACTAAAGCTAAATCACCAACAATATCTAATAATTTATGTCTTGCAGGTTCGTTTTGAAAATGAAGTTTTAAGTTATTTAAAACACCTGTTTCTTCTACTTTAATATGAGGTTTCCCTAATAAATCAGCAATTTCATCTAATTTTTCTTGAGGTAAAGGTTTGTCAACTAATACAATTGCATTGTCTAAATCACCACCTTTAATTAATCCATTTTTAGCCAGAATTTCTAACTCTCTTAAAAATACAAACGTTCTACATTTAGATATTTCAGACTCAAAATCACGAACATTATACATGTGCGCATGTTGTGTGCCTAAAAAAGGAGAATTATAATCAACCATTACAGTTAATCTAAATTCATCTTGAGGAACCAATAACATTTCTGTTTGTCTTTCCTGATCTTCGTAAGTAAGATTCTCTGTAACAACAAAGTATTTTTTATCAGCTTCTTGTTCAATAATACCAACTTGGTGAATAGCCTCTACAAAAGGAAAAGCACTTCCATCCATAATTGGCACTTCTGCTCCGTCTAATTGGATAAGAGCGTTATCAATTTCCATTCCAGAAAGAGCTGCTAATATATGTTCAGTAGTAATAATCTGAACACCATTTTTTTCTAAAGTTGTACTTCTAGATGTATCAACAACTAGATCTGCATCAGCATTAATTATTGGTTGACTTTCAACATCTACTCGTTGAAATTTAAAACCATGATTATCAGCTGCTGGATTAACCGTTAGGGTTACTTTTTTTCCAGTATGTAAACCTATACCAATTATAGAGAATGGTGATTTAATGGTTTTTTGTTTTGACATATTTTTTATTTGTTTTCTAATTCTTTTATTCTATTAACTATGCTTGGTAAATTCTTAAATACCACATAAGATTTCATATAATCTTTATAACTAAATGCCGGTGAACCTTGTAAAATTTGATCATTTTTAACGTTTTTTGAAACACCAGATTGACCAGCAATTTTCACATTGTCTCCAATTGTGATATGACCAGTTATTCCAACTTGTCCGCCTGTCATACAGTTTTTTCCTACTTTAGAAGATCCTGAAATACCAGTTTGTCCGGCAAGAACAGTATTCTCTCCAATGACAACATTATGTGCAATGTGAACTAAATTATCAGTTTTAACTCCTTGTTTAATAATTGTAGAACCCATAGTGGCTCTGTCAATACAGTTGTTAGGTCCAATTTCAACATCATCTTCAATAATTACATTACCTATTTGAGGAATTTTATCAAAGCCACCTTCTTTTTTAGGTGCGAAACCAAATCCATCAGAACCAATAACGGCTCCTGCATGCAATATGCAATTTGCTCCAATTACGCAATCATGATATATTTTAACCCCAGCATAAATAATAGTGTTTTCTCCAATTTTAACATTGTCTCCAATATAACACTGAGGATACATTTTAACGTTATTTTCAATAATTACATTATCACCAATGGCTGAAAAAGCTCCAATATACAAATCTTCACCTAAAGTAGCGCTTTCGGAAATTGAAGTTTGTTTATCAATTCCTAATTTATTATTTTTAAACTGGTTGTAAACTTCTAGTAATTTTGTGAATGATTGATATGCATCATCTACACGAACTAAAGTGCAAGTTTCTTTTATTGGTTTCTCTAAGGTTAAATTTTTATTTACTATTACGATTGAAGCATCAGTTGTGTAAAGATGTTCTTCGTAAGCTAAATTGGCTAGAAATGATAATGATTGAGAAGTTCCTTCTTCAATTTTTGAAAGCGTCTTTACCATCGCTTCTGGATTCCCTTCAACGTCTCCGTTTAACAATCCTGCTATTTGTTCTGCTGTAAATTCCATTAATTTCAAAAATACTTTTTTGAAAAGAATTTAGCTAATTTTTTTAATTGATTTTGGGGAAGTTATCAATTGTACTAATACTTCGGGAAACAAAGAAACCATTTTTTTACAGGTGTTGCTAAAGCACTTATACTAAATGTATCAGCAGCTTCTTTAATGTCCAGTGTTTCTCCATTTTTAAGTAATATGTTAATATTATCCATTTTAGGATTATAAGCATTATTAATTATGCTGTTTTGAAATACGAAATATGGTATTTCATCATTACTCAATTTAAGGTTAGATTTTATTTTTTCAGATATTTCAATTAATTCAATTTTATCAAACTTTTTTCGTTGAATCTTAATCTTAAATAAGTCTCGATTAACTAACATTTTACAAAGCATTGATAACGTTTTATCTGAATGGGTTTTCCATATTTTGATGGATGCCATAATATCTATATCGTCAAGTTCAGCAAATTTTTTAAGCAGTTTAGGGTTATTTTTAAATGATTGTAAATCATGCTTATTGTACAAAAATTCTTTGAGGGCAGGAGTACAAAATAAGTCTTCATCATTTAACGCTAATTCTTTAGCTCTTCTTAAAATGTTTACTAACAAGTTTTCTGCTGCGAGTACTGTTTTATGAAGATAAACTTGCCAATACATTAATCTACGGGCAATAATAAATTGTTCAACAGAATAAATGCCTTTTTCTTCAATTGCTAATTCATCATCTTTTACGTTTAGCATTGTTATTAATCTATCTGTATTAACAACACCTTCGGAAACTCCTGAATAAAAACTATCTCGTTTTAGATAATCTATTCTATCCATGTCTAATTGACTGGAAACTAATTGATATAGGAATTTCTTTTTGTATTCGTTTCTAAATATTTTAAGTGCTAAATCTAATTTTCCTTTAAACTTTTTATTAAGCTCATCCATAAAAAGAGTAGAAATTTCTTCATGAGAAATTCCGTACACAATACTGTGTTCAAGAGCATGAGAAAAAGGCCCATGACCAATGTCATGTAATAAAATAGCAATAGAAACACCTTCAGCTTCTTCATCAGTTATTGAGTGTCCTTTAGAACGAATAACTTCAATTGCTTTTTGCATTAAGTGCATTGTTCCTATGGCATGATGAAATCTTGTATGTAAAGCTCCGGGATAAACTAAATGAGTCATTCCTAGCTGTTTTATTCTTCTTAAGCGCTGAAAATATGGGTGCTCTATAAGATCGAAAATAATGTCATGGTTAATTGTAATAAAACCATAGATTGGATCGTTAAATATTTTCTTTTTATTGAGCTTACTCATATAATGGTAAAAGGGCTTAATTGAAGTTCAAAAATACTATTTTTGACTTGATATAAGAGAAGACACAACTCTAAAGAATAATAAAAGAATATGGAAGCAATTACGATACTTTGGGCAGATGATGAAATTGATTTATTGAAACCACATATTTTGTTTTTGGAGGAAAAGGGGTATCGAGTTTTATCCACTCAGAGTGGGGATGAGGCATTAGATGTTTTGGAGGAAGAAAGAGTAGATATCGTGTTTTTGGATGAGAATATGCCTGGTTTATCGGGCTTAGAAACTCTAGAAATAATGAAAGAAAAATTTCCAAGCTTGCCAGTTATAATGATAACTAAAAGTGAGGAAGAGTATATTATGGAAGAAGCGATTGGTGCTAAAATATCTGATTATCTAATTAAGCCAGTCAATCCAAAACAGATATTACTTTCTGTTAAAAAGAACTTAGATACTACTAGATTGGTTAGTGAAAAAGCGACCTCTAATTACCAAAAAGAGTTCAGAGAAATTGGAATGATGCTGAATGATCATTTAGATGAAGTTGAATGGGTGGATCTGTATAAGAAATTGGTTTACTGGGAGTTAGAACTTGATAGGTCTAAGGAGAGTGGGATGGATGAGGTTTTTCAAATGCAAAAAACAGAAGCAAATGCTCAGTTTGGAAAATTTGTAGAACGCAATTATGTTGATTGGTTAAATCATCCAGAGGATGCTCCAACAATGTCGCACAATTTGTTTGCTAAACATGTAATTCCAGAAATTAAAAATGATGATACGCCAGTTTTCTTTATGGTTATTGATAATTTAAGATATGACCAATGGAAAACGTTAAGATCGATTTTAGTACAGGATTATTGGATTGAAGAAGAGGATGCTTTTTATAGCATATTACCAACAACAACTCAATATTCAAGAAATGCAATTTTTGCAGGAATGATGCCTTCAGAGATTGAAAGAAGGTATCCAGATAAATGGGTGAATGATGAGGATGAGGGAGGTAGAAATTTAAGCGAGAAATTTTATATCGGAGAGCAACTTAAAAGAAATGGATTAGACATTAAATTTTCTTACAATAAGGTATTGAATGAGAGCTATGGTAATAAAGTTTTAAGAGAATTGCCAGGAATGTTTAATAATCCTCTTAATGTAATTGTCTATAATTTTGTAGATATGCTATCCCATGCAAGAACGGATATACAAATTATTAAAGAGTTAGCAAGTGATGAATCTGCATATCGTTCGGTTGTAAAATCATGGTTTGAACATTCAAGTTTACTTAGTATTTTCAAAGAAATTGCAGCTAGAGGTGGAAAGGTAGTAATTGCAACTGATCATGGATCAATTAGAGTTAAAGAGCCTTCTAAAATAGTTGGGGATAAAGATGTAAATGCTAACCTTAGATATAAGCAAGGTAAGAGTTTAGATTATAATGCTAAAGATGTATTGGCTGTAAAAAATCCTGGAGATATTCATTTGCCAAAAGTAAATGTTAGTCAATCTTTTGTATTTGCCAAGGATGATAAATTCTTTGCATATCCAAATAACTATAATCATTACGTAAAGTATTATAAAGATACTTTTCAGCATGGTGGAATTTCTTTGGAGGAGATGTTAATCCCTATTGTTAAATTAAGCCCAAGATAGATGAGTTATAAGATTAGTTCAGAAGAAGAATTAGTTGGTGTTGCTAAGAATTTGTTGAATTATTTTTCTGACAAAAAAATAATTCTTTTTTATGGTGAAATGGGGGCAGGTAAAACTACCTTAATTAAATTGTTATGCAAACAGTTAGGTGTAGAGGAGTCAACGAATAGTCCTACCTTTTCTATTGTTAACGAATATTTGTCTATTTCTCAAAAATCTATATATCATTTCGATTTTTATCGAATAGAAAAAGAAGAGGAAGTTTTTGATATGGGATATGAAGATTATTTTTATAGTGGTAATTTCTGTTTTATTGAATGGCCAGAAAAGATTCCAAATTTATTGCCAGAAGAAGTGGTTAAGGTATCAATAGAATTAGATGATGATTATAATAGATTAATTTCTGTTGTTTGATAACGAGTATTTTTTAACTTTGTAGTAAACCTCTATACCATGTCAACATCAGATGATTTACTAAAATCCTTAGCACAAGGCTTTATGCCTCAGGAAGAAATGCTAGAAGTGGCTCCAAGAAAGAGTAAACTTCAAATAGGAATACCTAAAGAAACATCAATACAAGAAAGAAGAGTGCCAGTTGTGCCAGATGCAGTTGCAGTTTTGGTAAACAATGGACATGATGTAATTTTAGAGACTGGAGCCGGAGAGGGTTCTAGTTTTAGCGATAAAGATTATTCTGAAGCTGGAGCAACTGTTGTTTATTCAACAGAAGAAGTTTATAAAGCAAATATGATCTTAAAAGTTGAACCTCCAACTTTACAAGAGATAGACTTAATGCAACATGGTCAACTTTTGATTTCTGCATTACAATTGCCAATACAACCAAAGAATTTTTTAAAGAAGTTAATGGCTAAAAAAATCACAGCTATTGCTTTTGATTACATAAAAGATCCACAAGGTATGTTGCCAATTGTTAGTGTTATGAGTGAAATTGCTGGTAATACATCTATCTTAATTGCTGCAGAATACTTAAGTAGTTTACATAAAGGACAAGGGCAAATGTTCGGTGGAATATCAGGTGTTTCTCCAACAGAGGTAGTTATTTTAGGTGCGGGTACTGTAGGAGAGTTTGCCGCAAGATCTGCTTTAGGATTAGGGGCTTCGGTAAAAGTATTTGATAACAGCACTCATAAACTAAGAAGGTTGCAATCTATTTTAGGACAGCGAGTAGCAACTTCAGTAATTCAGCCAAAAGTTTTAGAGAAAGCATTAAAAACTGCTGATGTAGTTATTGGCGCAATTAGTTCTACTGTTGGTAGAGCTCCAATTGTGGTAACTGAAGAGATGGTAAGTCAAATGAAAGACTTTTCTGTAATTGTAGATGTAAGTATTGATAAAGGAGGATGTATTGAAACATCGGAAGTTACAAGTCATGATGCACCAATATTTTCTAAGTATGGTGTAATTCATTATTGCGTACCCAATATTGCGTCACGAGTATCAAGAACAGCTTCTTTTGCCTTAAGTAATGTAATTACACCTACTATTTTAGATACTGGGGAATACGGAGGTTTAGAAACGATGATTAAATCATATATGGGGATTCAAAACGGAGTTTATGTTTATAAAGGGGTGCTTACAAATAAGTACTTAGCTGAGACATTTAGCTTGCCTTATAAAGATATTAACCTATTATTAATGGCAATGTAAAATGGCGGTAGACAAGAAAAAACTTTTTTATAGATTAAAATTTTACGGACTTGGTTTTGGTATAGGCTGTATTGCTGTTTGGGCAACTCTATATAATGGAAGAGATGAAAGGCCTTCTTGGATGCCAGAAGGAAGAGTTCTTGAGTTTTTAGAAAGAACCGATATTGCAATAAGTGATGATTTAAAATGCCAGTTAGAATGTGAAGGTATTTCAGAGAATTTTATGGATAGTACCTTTTGGGCAAATGCAGCTGTAGATTTTGAGAAAAGTGCAACCAAAAGAAAACCTTGTCCGGAACATTATATTGAATCTAAATTAAAAGATGGGAGACAGGTTTCTGTTTTTGTTGAGAATTGCGAAACTTGCTTTGATTGTGAAGGCGAAGGTGTTGCTTCTTTAAGGAGTTTTGATAATATGACTCAAAAAGATATTGTTTGTGATTGTTAATGAGTTAGTCTATAGAATGTAGGGTAGTAGAAACTTATAAATTTTCAGGTTTGCTCTGAGCTACAATGGTGTATTTTAATTCATTCTTAAAATCTAAATCATCGATTTTTATGTATTTGTAAATAGTACGGAATTTGATAAATCACTAAATGTATTATTTCTATCAGTTTGTTTTCGATTTTTTATGATTTATTTCAAAAATACCATTATCTCCTTTCTGAATACGTCCTTTCACACCATTTTATCTCTTGTAGACTCTTACTTCTTTTCTTGAACCAAATAATCCCAATGCATCATTAAACGCAATTGGATTGTCATTAAAAGTAGCATAAGTACTTTGCCAAGGATACTTGGTTGGATCGGGATTCCATCTTCTTCCTAATCTATTACTATATTGCCTTGCAACTTAGTCATAACTAATACCAGTCACTCCTTTTATCTCGTCATCCTTCTCTTGTCCGTTGAACCCGTAACGGTAATTAAATTAAATTTCACTCAATCTCTACTGTTTTCAGACTCAATAAATTAAGAGGGTTAACTCCTAAATTCTTAATACTCTTTTGTACTAATCGTACAGATTCATCATAATACAAAGGAATGATGGGCGCTTCTTCAATTAATATTTGATCCATTTCTCTGTAATAATGATGACGTAAAGAATCATTAGTTTCAGATTGTGCCATTTCATATAACTTGTCAAAATCAAAGTTTTTAAAGTGGGTGTAGTTTGGTCCGTGTGGTGCAAAGTTTTTACTATAGAAAAGTGCTAAATAGTTTTCAGCATCTGGATAATCTGCGATCCAAGATTTTCTAAAGAAATTGACTTTAGAACGTGCAATTAATTCATTTAAGGTAATACCAGGATTTAAATCAATTTTAATTTTAAATCCAATGTCATTTAGTTGATGCTGAATAAACTCACATAAATCAACGTAGTCTTTAGATGTGTATAACGTGATTTCTGGTAGTCCTTCTCCGTTAGGAAAACCTGCAGAAAAAAGTAGTTCTTTAGCTTTTTCAGGATTGTAAGAATACCCTTTTACAATACTATCATTAAAGGAGGGTAATCCTTTAGGAATAAAACCTGCAGTAGCAGGTGTACCGATGTTGTTCCTTAAATAGGTCATCATGTTTTTTTTGTCAAAACCATAGCCAATAGCTTGTCTTACTAGTTTTTTTCTTAGCGGACTTTTAGTTACCATATCCAACTCATCATCAACTAAAATACCTAGGTATTCTGTGTTTAACTGAGGGTTCTTCATCATGTTAAACTGTTCTTGTTGCTCTGGATTTAACTGTCCATCACTAGTGAAAATAGCATCTTTATTATCTCCTTCAGCACCATTAATAAAGTCAATATTCTTAGTCAAAAACTTTAAGAACTCCATGTCTTTATCTTTAATAAATGTTATTGAAACACCATCAATGTAAGGCAGTTGATTTCCTTTTGTATCGTTTTCAAAATAGTTTTCATTTTTTAAGAATACCATTTTATTTCCTTCATCCCACATTTTAAATTTAAAAGGACCAGTTCCAATGGGGTTTCTTCTGAAATCATTTTTAAAGTGTTCTACAACCTCATGAGGAACAACTGAAAAGTACTGCATTGTTAGAATCCCTAAAAATGGTGGGAAAGGATTACTTAAGTAAATGTTAATAGTACTATCATTAATAGCTTCAAATGCTTTAAAGTCTCTTTCTTCATCGTAATCGATGTTGTTTAATAACCAAGATCCTGGAGACGCAACATTTTCGTCAATTATTCGATTAAAACTATAAACGAAATCTTCGGCAACAACTTTTCGGCCTTTACCATCAATAAATAATTCATGATTATGGAAATAAACATCACTTCTTAAGTGAAAGGTATAGGTTTTTCCATCTTCAGAAATTTCCCAATTTTTAGCAATACTTGGCAAAATGTTAAGGTTATCATCCATTTGGATTAAACCATTATATAAGTGATTAGCAGCCCAAATTGTTTCTCTATTTCTACTAAAAGCAGGGTCTAAAGATTTAATTCCTTCAGATTCGTTATACCTAAATATTTTTTTATTCTTAGGATCATCATACGCTGTTTTCTCTAAACAAGAAAATAGTGAAGTAGTAACTAATGAAAATAAAATGATTATACGAAGATTGGTCATAACTCTAATTTTAGTTATGTAATAATAAGTAAACGTTTGTAGTATTATAACTGAGGTGAAACGTTTTTGTCAACACGTTTCTGTTAAAGGAATAATTTGATTTATTTCTTGAAAACAAAATATCGCATCAAGATAAAATTGTATCCCCAGCCAATTAATATTGCTGTTACAAATTTTGATAGTTTATAATCTAAACTTAAGAAATCTGTAATTAAATAGACAAATAAAGTATTTAGAATTAGACTTCCAATGGAAACCAAAACGTATTTATATAACTGATTTTTTAAACTGTTTTTTGAGCCAGTAAAAGCCCAATAACTTGAAAAAATAAAATTAGCTATAGTGCCCATTAAAGCTCCAGTTGATGTTGAAAAAACATACCATAATCCAGCAACTTCTGTTAGAAAAATTAGTGTTCCGAAATCAATTAAAGTAGCTAAAAAACTTGCTGTTTGATGGCGAAGAAAAGAATATATCCAGAAATCTTTTTTAGCCATTAAAATAGAATTTGGCTAGCAGTGCTAGTATAATTTGTAAAGTAATATTAGAATAAATACCCGCTAGCATATCATCTGCCATGACACCTAAACCTCCGTTTAAAGCTTCTAGTTTTCTTATACCTAAAGGTTTTGCTATATCGAAATACCGAAATAAGCCGAAAGCTAATAAAACATTAAAAAAAGAAAAAGGAACAAACATCATTGCTATCCATACCCCAATTACTTCATCTAAAACTACTTTTGATGGGTCTTTTCCCCATTCATCCTCTAATTTATCAGTAGCAATAATTCCTAAAACAGTTGTAATTAGAATTAAACCAATAAATAAAACAGGAGTATCCGTAGTAGATATTATGTTGTACTTTTCAAATAACCAAAGAGCAATGCAACCAACAATAGCTCCAGCTGTTCCTGGGGCAAAAGGAGAATATCCTGCACCTAATGCTGTTGCGGTTAATTTGTAAATGAATTTCATTAGTGCAAAAATAAAAAAAAGCTGTTAATCTTTATGATTAACAGCTTTTAAAAATAGAATAAATTAGAAGTTTAAGCGTTAACTTTTACTTCCTCTTCGTAATCTTGACCTAAATGCGTAATTAAATCCTCACCTTGTAAGTGACGTAACGTATTTTTTAATTTCATCTCTTGTTTAAAGATATCATGTAATGGTTGCATGTCTTTAGTAGGAGTCTGTGGTGCTTTAAAATAGAAAGATAACCATTCTTGAATTCCGCCCATATTTGCTCTAGAAGCTAAATCTAAAAATATTGCTAAATCTAAAACAAGTGGTGCAGCCAAAATAGAATCTTTACATAAGAAATCTACTTTAATTTGCATTTTATAACCTAACCACCCAAAGATATCTATGTTATCCCAACCTTCTTTATTATCACCATGTGGTGGATAATAATTGATTCTTACCTTGTGGTATAAATCTTTATATAAATCTGGATTTTTTTCCGGTTCTAAGATACTGTCTAATACACTTAATTTAGACATCTCTTTAGTTTTGAAACTTGCAGGATCATCTAAAACTTCACCATCTCTGTTTCCTAATATATTAGTAGAAAACCATCCAGCAATACCTAAAGATCTTGTTTTTAATCCTGGTGCTAAAATCGTTTTCATTAACGTTTGTCCAGTTTTAAAATCTTTACCACAAATTGGTACGTTTTGTTGTTTTGCTAACTCAATTAAAGCAGGAATATCTGCTGATAAGTTAGGAGCTCCATTTGCGTATGGCACACCTTCCATAATTGCAGCATATGCATATAACATACTTGATGGAATGTTTTCATCATTGTTACGCATTCCTTCTTCTAAACTTTCAATTGTTTGGTGAACATCAGATTCTACAATATAAATCTCAGTAGATCCACACCAAACCATTACCAATCTATCACAATTATTAGTTGCTTTAAAGTCTCTAATATCTTGTCTTAGCATTTCTGCTAATTCCATTTTAGTAGCAGCTTCCTTTTTATAAGTTCCTTCTAATTTGGTAACATATTTTTTGTCAAAAACAGCTTTCATTGGTTTGATAGCTTCCAATTCTGGCTTTAATTGCTCTAACAAGTATCGGTCTAAAACACCTGCATGTTTAGCTGATTCGTAAACATTCTCTTCGAAAACATCCCACCCACCAAAAGCAACTTTATTAAGGTCAGCCAAAGGAATAAAATCTTTAATTAATGGAGTATTGTTTTCAGTTCTTTTACCTATACGTATAGTTCCCATTTGAGAAGTAGATCCGATTGGTTTAGAGATCCCTTTGTTTACAGCATAAACTCCAGCAATAAGAGTTGTTGCAACTGCACCCATTCCAGGTAATAAAATTCCTAACTTTCCGTCAGCACTAGCTATATTTTGACTCATATTTTGTTTTTTTTAATTGAAATTTGAGACGGCAAATATAATAATAACTAATGGTTCTTAACCAGAATGTTATAACTATTAATGTTAAGAAATTAAAGAGTGTTGAAAGGCTGTTAGTTAGTCTTTTATGATCTTTTCGTAAACTAATTTACCTGTTTTGTAATCTCTGCCAAAAAGCTCCATAGAATTTACACTCTGAATTCGTTTTGAATCATCTACAACAACATATATTCGCTCTAAACGTGCCGTTTTTCCTGATATTTTCATAAAGACATTTGGTTCACCATTCTTAGTTTGGGTAACGTAAAGTTTTTTGCCTTTCATCGCAATTAAGCTAAATTCATAAGTATTTTCTTTTCCTTCGATAGCTTTTACTTTAAAATCAAATGCGAATGTCTTTTCTAGCCAAGCTAATTCTTTTCGTGCACCGTCTTCTTGATACCTTCTCCAAAAAACTTCCATAGGTTCTTTTGGATTCATCTTTCCATCACTACCTAACTTCAGTGCATAAACTATAGTGTTAGGGTTTGTGTTCTTTTGGATGTAGAACATCACATTTGGATCATCTGGTATTGTATGACCAATAAAAACAGCCTCTTCATTTTGAGCTAAAGAGGTTTGGCCTGAACCAATAATTAAAAATAAAAAAAATATTATAGAAATAGATCTAAGCATTTATGTCTCTTTTATCTAATTCTTTTTTTACGTGCATTAAACGTTGTAAAGCAGTGTAATTTGCCATTACAGCTACAAAAGCTACAGGTAAAGTAAAAATAGAAATGGTTTCAAAAAGGGTGAAAGTGCCAATCTTGATAGGAATAAAGTCATTTGTAAAATAATAAAATATGCCGCAAAACATTGCAGATGCTCCAATAATAACAACTCTCGCTGGTCGTTGCATCATCCCAACACTACAATTAATACCTAAACCTTCAGCTCTAGCTCTAATATAGCTGACCATTATAGACCCAATTAGAGCAACAAAAGCAAATAGAGAACTTAAAAAGTAATCTTGAGATATCAAATAAAAACAAATACCTAAAAACATTACCAACTCGCTGTAACGATCCATTACAGAATCATAAAACGCACCAAAAGAGCTTGATAAATTTGCAATTCGGGCTAGTCTTCCATCCATCATATCAAATAAACCAGCGATAAGAATGGTAAAACCTCCCCATCCAACATAAAACATATCTGTTCTGTCAGCTTGTTCTGCTCCAACGATAAAAAATATTGCAGCAACAATGTTTAGTATAAATCCAATTGAAGTAATTATATTAGGTGTGACTCCTAACTTATGCATTAACATAATAAAAGGATTTAAGACCTTGTAAATAAATAATTGTGCTTTTCCTTCTTCTGCCATTTTACTCTTTTTGGAGTTGATTACATTAACAGTGCCAAAAATACCTAAAACTTTGTGTTAGATATTGTCAGGGTAGAGATATTATTAGGATTAGTTTGTTAGAAACTTCTTCAATCAAAATCATTACTTTTACCTCTCAAAAATTAAGAATTATGGCTTTAAAGTGTGGTATTGTTGGATTACCAAACGTAGGAAAATCTACTTTGTTTAACTGTTTATCTAATGCGAAAGCGCAATCTGCAAACTTTCCGTTTTGTACAATAGAACCAAATGTTGGTGTAATCACGGTTCCAGATGATAGGTTGGAAAAGTTAGAAGGTTTAGTAAATCCAGAAAAAGTTCAACCAACAACTATTGAGATTGTTGATATTGCTGGATTGGTTAAAGGAGCAAGTAAAGGGGAAGGATTAGGTAATAAATTTTTGGCTAATATTAGAGAGACGGATGCTATAATTCACGTTTTAAGATGTTTTGATGATGATAATGTTGTTCATGTTGATGGTAAAGTTGATCCATTAAATGATAAAGAAGTAATTGATTTTGAATTGCAATTAAAAGATTTAGAAACTGTTCAAAAACAATTAGATAGTATAAAAAGAAAAGTAAAAACAGGAGATAAAGGAGCTGTAAAAGAACAAGAGGTTTTATCTCGTTATGAATCGGCTTTAGAGTCAGGTAAGTCTGCAAGAACTGTAGAAGTAACTGAAGAAGAACTTCCGTTTGTTAATGGATTACATCTTTTAACAATTAAACCTGTAATGTATGTTTGTAATGTAGATGAAGGTTCTGTTGTAGATGGTAATGCTCATGTTGAAGCGGTAAAAGAAGCGGTAAAAGATGAAAATGCGGAAGTAATTATGATTGGCGCTCAAATAGAGGCTGATATTGCAGAATTAGACTCTTATGAAGAAAGAGTTGAGTTTTTACAAGATATGGGTTTAAAAGAAGCTGGAGTAAATGTATTGATTAGAGCTGCATATTCTTTATTAAAATTAGATACTTATTTTACCGCAGGTGTTAAAGAGGTAAGAGCTTGGACAATTAGTAAGGGAATGACAGCGCCTCAAGCAGCTGGAGTTATTCATACTGATTTTGAAAAGGGTTTTATTAGAGCTGAGGTTATAAAGTACAATGATTTTGTAACCTTAGGTTCTGAATCAGCTTGTAAAGATGCAGGTAAGATGGGGGTTGAAGGAAAAGAATATATTGTTGCAGATGGGGATATTATGCACTTTAGGTTTAACGTGTAAGTATTTATAAAAAAAATAAAAAAGGAGTTGAATTTAAATTCAACTCCTTTTTTTATAATAAGATTTTAGGAGGTAGATTTTAAATTTGTGACTCAGATCAACTTAATTAAAAGCACTCGGAATGCTTCTTCTTGTAAGTTTAAGGTCTTGAAGGATAGCCGATTTTACTTTTATTGTAAAGGTATAGCTTTTTCTCGGGCCTATCGGAATCCAATCAAATGACATTTCCCAACAATGTAAATCCCTATATATATTAAGAGAAGTATATGATAAATCTTTTACTTCAAAATCCCAACCCGAACGAAATCCAAGTTTCCATTTTTTAGTTAAACTAAAATCTCCAGAAAAGTTTAAGGTTTGAATTATGCTACTTTGTAATTGCGGTCTAGAATAACGAACATTATAATTCATATTTAGAGTCCAGGGTATGTTAAAATCGATGAACTCATTTGGATTAGCTCTAATGTACTCTAGTTCTTGCTCAGATCCATAATTGCTTTCTTTTTTATTATCTAGTTTAACTTTACTTCTTACAGAAAAGCCAGCCGCTAAATTGGCAGAAGTTAAACGTCCAACCCTTCCATTCCTAATATATTCGGAAGAGTTCACTTTTGTAATTACTCCAGTTGTTTCGTTAGAATCTAAAGCATAAGGATCAACGTTAGCATTGAAGTTTAAATTTATTTTCTTAAAAATATTTGTTCTAGCGTTTATTCTAATATCGCTCCAGTTTAAAGAATCTGCAATGGTATTGTAACTGGATGTAAAACCTAAGTTTTCAAGGATTTTTACTTTTTTATCTTTCCCTAAGGTATCCTTCCTGTTTCTTACTTTCATCTCAAAATTATTAAGTAAACCTAAATTCACAAAACCAGCTTTGGTTTGATTAGAATTTCCGTAAATGCCATTATTGAAAATTGAATATTCAACTAAAGAATCATTAGCGTCAATGTAACTACTTAGTCCACTCTTGTTTTCTGGAACATAAGAAAAACCAATGCTTGGAGTCATAACATGTCTTAATGCCTTAATCATTTTCCCACGATATTGAAACATACCATAAATACGAGTGCTTGCACTAATTGACATGTTATAAGAGTTTCCTCTAACAAAATTAGATAAAGTATCAGTATCTATTCGATTACTGTCAGAGTTCCATTCTTTATTGATTGACTCTAGATACCAAATTTCAGAATAGTTAAATGCTGGACTAATTGTAAAGTTTTTAAGAACTTTAAAAGATGTACTTAAAGGAATCGAGTGTTTCATTCCATTTCTAAATTGATCTGACAATAAACTCCAATTTCTTGTGGCAAATAATGAATCCTGAACAGAAGTGACTTCATTTTTTACATTCATAGA
>CAJWVX010000008.1 GCA_913048175.1 uncultured Flavobacteriales bacterium
CTTATTTGCTATCTATCATAGATGTTCATACTCGTAAGATATTAAAAGATTATTTTTCTTTTTCAATAAAGCAAGATAAAGTAATAACCTTTCTTGCAGAGGTGTTTTTAGATTACCAATATCCTGACAATGTAGTTATTAGGAGTGATAATGGAAGTCAGTTTATTGCTAAAAGTGTTCGTGAATATCTTAGTCTAATAGGCGTTCAACAGGAGTTTACACATGTTGCCACACCAGAAGAAAACGCACACATAGAGGCTTATCATGGCATACTAAAGAAAGAAGTTTTTACACGAGTGGATTATAGAACTTTTGGAGAAATTGAACAAATATTAAAAAGATATGTAATTTTCTACAATAATATTAGACTTCATGGCCTTTTGGGACGAATGACTCCAATGGAAAAATGGAAACAAGACAAACATTTAATTTTAATGAATAAATTAACAGCTTAATTAATCATCGAATTTTAGAATAACACTCTCGTTTAACGGGGGGCAAAACATCCACCACCCTCATTTGGGTTAACTCCGCAAGTAAAGCCTTCATTCTTATAGTAGGCTTTAAAACTGTTTTGTTTAATCTGATTTACCTTTCTAATTAACTCTACTCAAAGACTAATATTAGAAATTTCATTGTTCACAAAATTATCATTAAAGTTTGGTAAGTAAAATGATTCCAAAACATCAGTTAGATTTCTAGGAAATAGATCAAAAGCTAAATTAAGCAAATTTGCTTCTTCTCTTCCATCAGAAGGAGTTGTAAGCAATAGAATAGGTTTTTTAAACTACTTTTTTATTAGGAGTTCTTGATAGGCAATCGTAACTATTTTTTAAGTTAAAATTATAAGAACCATTGTGTTCTGCTAAAGAAACAATTAATAAAACAGATTTATCAATTTTATTTGCCAGTGCTACTATTTTACTCGGAATATAATGTCCAACTTTTTTATCATCAATATTGGTTTCAACTTCATAATAAATTAAGCTAATTTGCTCAAAATTTTATTTTTCAAATAACGGAGTTGCATAACTCGATAATTTTATGTTGATCGTATTAATACTATTCTTGCCAGAAAGTGCAACTATTTTCAGCTGTACTATTTTTTATCCTATTATAAATATGTTTCTATTTTATCAGGATCTATAGTGTGATGCGTAACCGTATAAATAGGTAATTCATTTTTTAACACAATTATTTGAGGAGATTGATGCTGTACATCTAATTTTGTAGCAATTAAATTAGAAATTGATCGATGACTCAATAAATCTAAATAATTAAAATCTGCCTTAGCTATTAATTTATCATTTCCGTTTACTAATTTATCTTTGGCGTGAGCACTGATACCGCAGCTAACACTATCTTTAAATATTATCTGTGTTCGGGTATTTGATTTTTTTATTATTAAATCAAGCTCTTCTTCTGATTTAAACTCTTTCCAATTATCCATAATCTATATTTATTAAGGTTGTTCGTTTATATTTGTTTATTGCAAGTAGTACAGATATACTTTTTTTAGTGCTTATGAATAGTATTTACATCTTCATATACAATTTTACTAATAAAGCTTTCTTAAATATCACCTTCGAGTTTTAAATGTTTACCTTTTATGATAATAAATATTAGCATCTAATTAATGTTAAATTGTTTAGCCAATTTAATGTTATAATCTGATTTTTCAAGAAAATCACTTAGTCTTTATTTTCAAAACTTAATTTTCCTAAAATGAGTAATAAAGATTTGTAAGGTTGCATAAATCCTTATAAAAATCGAGTATAATAAGTTCATCTTGTTTATGATAAGTTTAAACTACTACTAGATTTCTTAATCTCATAATATTATGCTAGGATATCTGAGTACATAGCTCTTAGTTTAGCAAGTTTTGGATCGATAACAACTCTACAATAGCCATTATCTGAATTTTCATTATAATAATCTTGATGTTCTTTATCTGCAATATGAAATTCTTTGGCTACAGATAATTCTGTAACTATTGAGTCAGAAAAATAATCTTTAACTTCTGAAAACACGTTTTCCGCAATATATTTTTGATTATTAGTATGATAGTAAATGACAGACCTATATTGCGTACCTCTATCTGCACCTTGTTTATTTAATTGAGTTGGGTCATGACTTGTCATAAATACAGTAATCAAATCATGATAACTGATTTCATCAGCGTCAAAAGTTACTTGAACTACTTCTGCATGTCCAGTTTTTCCAGAACAGACTTCTCTGTATGTTGGTATTCCCGGAACTATTCCTCCAGTATAACCAGATGCTATTTTTTCAACCCCTTTTAATCGTTGTATTACTGCTTCGATACACCAAAAACAACCAGCTCCAAATGTTGCGATTTCAATTTTCATAATTACTTTCTTTTTTTAATTAAGTGAATAGATTCTGAATTAACACAATATCTGAGTCCGCTTGGTTCAGGTCCGTCCGGAAAAACATGTCCTAAATGGCCATCACAAGTATTACACATTGCTTCAACTCTTGTCATTCCAAAAGAGGAATCCTTGTGATATTTTATCGCATTTAAAACAATAGGTTCTGTAAAGCTTGGCCATCCACTTCCTGAGTCAAATTTAATAGTTGAGTCAAACAATAAGTTGTTACAACAAATACAGCTATATTCACCAGCATCGTGAGTACTACATAATGCACCTGAACCTGCTCTTTCAGTACCTTTTAAACGAGCTATTCTAAACTGCTCTGGAGTTAATATAGTTTCCCATTCTGATTCAGTCTTTTCTATGCGTTCTAATGGTTCAGGACTTCCATTTTTTGCATATTTTAAAACATCATTCCAATTCATATCTATCCTTTTAATCGTTAATAAAACTATTACTTATAGATTTTATTTTATCAAGCTGTTATTCCTCAATAAAATGATTTATTTATATAACATAAATGTTGCATACTTCAATTTTAATAATTCCGATACCTTTTCTATTTGATTTTACCATTTTAATATCTTGTCTATTGTACATCAAAAAATAAGAATCCTTTTTAACCTTATTTACAACATTTCAAATTGTAAACTATCGGTTGATTATTGTCCTAGATAAAAAACTTTCCAAACTGTTTTTAAAATTTGAATATTCCTCTTTAGGAATTTTAATTATTGAAAAAGTATGTGATCTGTAGTATATTATTCTAGTATAGAAAAATTCACTATCATGATTTAAAATGTAATAAAATCGTTTATTAAAACTTGTAATTTTAAGCGTTAAAAATTTCTCAATGTTAATATTCTTTAGCATCAATAATTAGCTTATTACTATCACAATTATACATTAATAAAGAAAGTTCATTATTCTTTGTTCTAATTTTAGAATATTAAAATTCTTTTTAGTTGTGTCAAAAAACTCAAACATTCAAGATTTTTTTCTGTAAATTTTAATATTAACTATTACCTTCTCAAAATTACACAAAAACGTTAAATTATTTAATTCAAAATTTGATTGTTTGAGTATGTTCTAAAAAATATTAAGAATTATTTTAATGATAAAGAGCATAAGACAATAGAAGATAGAATAAATCACAATACTTTTTAATTTTCTTTTTTAAAACCTAATGTACATTGTATATTTTCCTCGTAATTTTAAATATTACACAGCATCTGAATAAGTAAAGTTTTACCTATTCTATTTTAATTTTCCTCCTATTTATCGCTTTATGTAAGTGGTATTTCGCCTTGTAAAATTTAATAGAATTTTAGCTTTAGCACATCTTGCATATCATACAAAAGCTATGAATACCATTATAAAAAATTACAAAAGAAAAAAAAGAAGTTTAGATTTAAAGGTATCGAATTGTTATCTTAACAATTTCTCTTATCTAACTTCATAGTATAAATGTTTAAACTAAAGAAAGTAAAATATGAGTGGTTAATTTCTAATAATGCATATTATAGATCAAGAATGTGTAAGGTCAAAATATTGCTATTGTACAGAGATTAAGTACAATGAAAGAACTTATACCGCTTCAATAAAAACAAAGCAAGTAGCTATAAATAATACAAGCTCTATTTACAAAGAATTATTTTCTAATAACTATCTTTGCAAAAAATAAACAGATGGCAAGTTACCTAACAAACGTAGTATATAGCGACTCAGAAAATACATTGTATTGTGATGAAATTCAACTATTTAAAAGAAATAAGGAAGTAGTTGCAAAAATAGATTATTCTAGCAATGCTCAACTTAGGAAAAATACAAGCCGAATTAGGTTGAATTTTGAAGAGTTAATAGATAATATTGAAAATATTAAGGAGATAACTTGTGAAGGTCTAGATAAAAAAGTAAGTAGATATTTTAAATCTATAGATAGTGATCCAAAAAAACTGAGAAGGTTCTGTTTAATAGTTATTGGAGAGGAAGAATCTAAGTTTGAGTGTAATTTTACCCTATCAAATAATCAATTTAGAATTACAAGGAAATAAGGTGGTTTATTATTAATTCTTGCAAACCTATTTAGAATTTTGTTCCATTAATTATTAAAATTCTAAGCAGTGTAAATTTCTAGGTAGCAATTTTTAATAGCACAACTAATTATAGGCTACTTTAATGTTATAAGAATTAATCAGCAGTTCAGTTTAAAATTAAAAGCCTTCTACACTTATATTGCTGATAGCCAAATAGTTATTATTTTAATACTTATCATATATAAGATAAGAATACATTGATAATCATTATAAGTAATATTTGGTTTTTATTATTTCATTAAAATAAATTGAATTCAGCATCAATAAAATTAACACTTCTTAAAATTCATAAACAATCTTACACCAATTTTAAAATATGCTATTATTCACTGCTCATATTTTTTATTGAACTGTTCATGAACTCTTAGACTTTATTTAATCATGCCTTTTATTTTCGGAATATTCTTAACTTTTAAGCTCTTTTTTAATAAAATGTTTATCATTTTAGCCTATTATTTTATTAAAAGTATTGTTGAAATATATTTCTTTTTATTTGTTCTTATAATTATTTTATTCAGGAATTACTTTCCATTTTTGGGAACTAATTTGAATGAGTTTAATTTTTAAAATAACTGATTAACAAACGTTTAACTTTTTGGTTAACTAATTGATCCTTTTTATTATAAAACCGTCTAAAATATTTCTTATGAAATCTAAAAATGAAAAATACCCTCGTAAAAGAAATTACAAATTCCAATATGACGCTTAAAAGGAAAATGAAAGTTCTTAAATTGTTAGATAGCGCATTTAGAGAATATTTGGGAGTAATTTACCTCTAAGATAAAGAACTTGAGCAGAAAGATATTTTAAATAGATCTTTATAATTTTAAATTGCAAATAAAATATTTTTAAAAGAAAATTAGGATTAATTATTTTGGTCAGATTATCAAAAAAGAAGTGCTTAAAAATAATCAGAAGCTTAATATTGGCTTTGATCTTTCGCCAAGTATTTAATATTCCAAGTTAAAATAGATTGTCAGTTCATTGATAAGGAAATATTTATGAATAGGGTTTTTCTAACTCCCACCAAATTCATTTTCATATCCACCAGAAAAAATATAGAATCAATATCCTTGTTCTACATCAAATAGTTGTTTAAGGTTCAGTTTTATCAAACTGAGCTATGTGTTGTTTATTACCTTTAGTTTCTATAATATCACTATTCCTTTATGCATAAAGAATTACCTGTTCCTGCAGGTTGTAACTTCATTCTCTACAAACTAAATAAAGCGATATCCAAACCATATTTTACATCTTTTTTAAAATTTTCAGATTAATGGATAGCAATCTCTATTTTATTGGTTAAAATTTGACTTGGATATGTTAATTCATATTCTATAACATTACTGTTTAACACATTTATAACATACTACACTAGCTATTGTCCTATTATCAGAATGATAGTTAAATCAGCTGCAGCATTCAACAACTTTGTTGCTTTATTATTACGAATTGCAAAGAACAACTTCATCTAATAGAAATATTCAGCTGCTAAGTGCTTTGGCAAATATTAATAACACCATACAAAAGATACTTTGCAAGCATTCTTTAGAAAGTTTATTTTTTCTAATTCTAATAAATTTCTATTTTGAACTAATAAATTACTGTCTCTCTTTTGGGTTAATTCGCACAGTAATTTTTTATCAATAAAATCAGCATTCTTATTTTTGGCAATTTCTAACATACAATCTATTAATTTCACCTTCATTAGATTTACTCTGAATACTTTAAAAAATTCTCATAATAAGAATTTTACTCTCAAATTGATCTTTAATTACGATACTTAAATATGCTAAATAGCTTTATTACAATATTTTATGTTTTTGGATTAGTTTTTAATATATAATAAAATGATGAGTTATCTAATAAAAATATTATCTCTCCTTATAGGATTTACATTTATTCTATCTCCTATTAATATAAATGCTCAAATCAATGATCACAAGCTATTTGTTTATGGTAAAGTTTTGCAGGATGAAAAATCTGATATAATCATATTTAGAGAGGTAGATAATGAATGGAAAATTATAAGAACAATGAAATCAAGAACACGATATAATTTTGTTCTAAATTTAGAACACAAGCATTATGTGGTATTTCAAAGAAGAGATGGTTTAATAAAGGCTCTATACATAGATCAAAATAAAACTGGTAAATGGAAAATGAAATTTGATATTGTATTCTCCAGTTTTCCAGAAAAAGAAATAAATTTACAAGATTTAATTTCAGTTAAATAATTATAAACTAATAAAATATTTATTAAAAAATGATTAGAGTTGCTCATACTTATAAAATTGATACTTCTTACAATACCCAGTTATCATTGGTTCAATTAGATTTGAAAGTATTTTAATCTTGGATAGATGCTTTTTAACTAAATGATATACACTTTATATAACTATCTATTAATTGTATATATATTAGGCTTTGCTATTTGGTTCAATTTAGAATTATAAAAAGCCTTATGATCTTTATATTGTTACAACACTTGTAATATATTTTATGTGTGTGCTCATTCTTAAACTTATTTTTATTTCCAGTAAATGGTCAAATCTTCTATATTAAATTCTTAGGCACCAATAGACTTAAGCTCTTTCCTTTTATAGGATATCTGTTGGTCATCTTGAACTGATTCAGGAGTATCTAATCCCTTAAAAAAGTAGAAGCTATTTGATTTAATATTTTCGGGCTTTCAATGGATACAACATGACCTCACAAATTGATTATTGACAGGACGCCTTTTTTTTGATTTGATGTAAATTTCTTAGCTGAACTCATAAAAATATTATCTTGGTCTACATTACTATTAAACATAGTCTGGTCAAATTCCTCTTGACATATTCTTTGATTAACTTGGAGAAAGGCTTGTATAACTAAACCATTTCAAATATTAAACGCTTGCCATTCGTTTACTATTTTTTAGAAAGATATAACGACTTAAACAATCGGTTTTTCTGGGTAGGACAATAAAACTAAACAAGGAGTAAAAGTCACGAAAAGATAAAATGTAAGTGAGGAATTCCCAACAAAAAGTAGTACAAATAGGTTAAGACTTATGCTGCATTTTTCAATTTGATAAATTCACTACCTCTCTTCCACTTTCACAATGAAATACCTCTATATTAGCTTTAATTATTTCGAGATTAATAAAATGTTCTGCACATTTTTTATGCTACTAATTACAGTTCTTGAAATTCAAATGTTGGTGTTCCTTTTATTCCATTGCTATCATAAAAATCAATAAAATGAAATTTATAATATTTATCCTCTGTGCTCTTTATAATGTAATTTTTATCAATAAAAATTGTATAGTTTCCAGAACTAAAGCTATACTCTTTCCAATTGTAACCTATCTTATTTATATCGCTATAAAAACTATACATCTCCTTATCCTCAAGAGTAATTAAATCAAAATCTTTATCAAAAACTGCTGCAACCTCTACTTTATTTCGATTGCTCAAACAACCTGTAACTAAATATGGTGTAGGTGGGTTTCCTTCAAAAACATGTGTATACTGCGAAAAGACTAAATCCCAACCGTCCTTTTCAGGTTGATGATAAACAATATTTCCGTCTAATGACAGAAATGAAAAATTAAAGGAATCGTTTTTAGAAATCGTTAAAGTGATCTCATTTGTGCCATCTAGATTGGAAAATTTAACAAGATATTCATCATTAGCTACTGATAAAAAAACAATCTTGCTAAATCCTTGATGATCAACCTCGTCAAATCCTCTATCAACGACATAAACATGGTTTGTGCCTCTCCAGTCACCAATTTCCGTACTATCTAAATTTCCTGAAATTGCATCCCAACTAAAATTTAATCCTAAAGTGTCAGATACCGCAAAAAAATCATCTTGATAGGTATTGGCAACAAGCATCGCTTTAGCCGAGTTTAAAATTACACGGTAGCCATTCTCTGAAGCTTCAAAACCTAAATCCCATATTTTTTTTAAATTTTGCTTAACCATAGTATTGGTTTCTAAATCAAAAAATAACTGGTAACGATAATCAGATTCCATTTTAACACTACTGGTTTGTACACTTCCAGGGTCATGAGCAGGTACGGGCAATTCTTCTTTCTCACAAGAACAAACAATACTTATCATAAATACTACTGAGACAACTCGTAAAGCTATTTTTAGACGAGAACTAATTTGTTTTATCATATTGAAAATTAAAAGTCATTTTTAAAAAGTAAGTTCTTCCCATTGCCACTGGCGAGCTTCCAGAACCACTACTATGTACTGAACCTTGTGCAACTGAATTGACTGCTTTTACATCAAAAAGGTTTTTACTTCCTAAAGTAATTTTAACTCTTTTTTTCCAAAATTGCTTACCAACGGTTAAATCTGCAGTATGGTAAGATTCTATGTAAGTTTGAATAATTTCATCATTACTTCCTAAACCAAATCCAAGTAGTTGGCCGCTAAACTTGTAGAAAAAAGCAACAAACAATTGTTGTTTATAGAATTCGTAATTAATACTACTTTTTAGCTCTGGTGTATAACTAAATTTATCAATGTTATTTGTTTCTGATAAGAGGTTGTATCGTCCAATATATGAACCTCCAACAACAAATTTAAGATGGTTGAAAGAAATGTTATTGTTAAGTTGAATTCCATGTGTTTGAAAATCTCCAATATTTACATAAGTGTATTGCGGCCCATAACTTTGAGCTAGCGTTATTAGATTTTCCATTTGATTGTAAAACGAACTTAGTTCCGTTTTTAACACATAATTTTTTATGACTTTAGTATAGTTTGTTGATAGATTAAAATTATTTGATTGCTCTGCTTTTAAGGCTGTATTTCCTACAATGTTGTGATTGATATCTACAAAATTAAAATACAATTCTTTTAGTGATGGAGCTCTAAAACCTCTGGCATAAGATGCTCTGACGTTAAATTTTCCTAGAGTTTGCTTTAGGTTAATTGATGGGGTTACGGGCGCTTGATAATTAGTATTGTAAGCATACCTTACTCCAGGTCTAATAATGGTATTTTTAAATGGTTTATACTCAATGCTAGCATAACCAGCATAATCTGCCATTTGTTGTGTTTTATTTTCAATTCTAACTCCAAATGCTTCTTCAATATTAAAATCTAACCCTATTTCATAATTAACTTTTACACTTTCTCTTGAGGTAGAGAAACTACTTCGAATAACCCACTGATTAAATTTGGTAGTATCTTGGTCTCCTGAATTATCCGTTTGAATTTCTTCTAATGTGGTTAAATCCTTAAAAAAGGTATTTTTAATTCTTTTGTAATTATTATAAGCAATTGTTGCTTTTATACTTTTATCCTTATCAATTTTTTTATTGATTATTAAAGAATTATCTATTCTTGTTGTGTAATAGTAATCATCAAAAGCATTTTCCCCATAAGGATTTCTTGGTAATCCCCTATTATTTATTTGCTCATCAAAGTAACCAATGGTATATTTAATGTTACCGTTTGTTAATTGATAGTTGTAATTCGCTTTTCCAAAAAACTGTTCTTTTGGTTTCCAACTTTTATAGCGAGTACTATCAGCTATTCTTTGGTTTTCTCCAAACAGTGCATCACCATTTACCCAGCCGTCAAAATAGTTTCTTCCTCCAGAAAAGGAAAGTGAATGATTATTATTTGAAAATGAAAGGTTAGCATCTAAATTATATTGACCAATGTTCTCTGTATAAGAATTAGCAACAATAGTTAACTTTTCACTATTGTTCGTTTTGGTAATTAAATTAATTACTCCTGCCAAAGCATTGGTTCCATAATTTACTGACATTGGACCTTCAATAATTTCTATTCGTTCTATATCATGCAAATTAATCTGGCTTAAATCTACATTGCCGTTTAAACGACCTACCACAGGAACTCCATCTATTAGTATTTTTACATTTTCGCCACGCATACCTTGCAAAGTCATTCCTGAACCTAAAATGTTATCTTGGGTTAAACGAACATTCATTTCATTAGTCAATACATCCCTTAAGTTAACAGCTGCCATTTTTTCAATTTTATTTTTATCGATAATAGTTATTTTCTGAACTGCTTTCTCAGGACTATTCTCGGCATATTGCCCTGTTATTACAAATGAATTAAGGGTAACAAAACCCTCTTTTAAAATGATATTAATTGGATGATTAGGAACTATCTTTTTTATCTTTTTAATAAAGCCAATAAAAGAAATTTCTATTGTTAAAACCTCTTTATTTTGGAAATCAATACTTGCTTTTCCATCTAAATCGGATATTAAAAACTGCTTTGTTTCTTTAACCAAAATATGAGCGTTTGGAACTGCTTTTTTATCACTATCCAAAATAGTAACTGTTGTTTTTTGACACAACACAACGGTATTAAAAAGCAAAAAGCTAAGTGCTATTAAAATTCTGATTTTCACCTAAACAATTGTTAACTTATTTATAACCAACATAAGGGTTGAAAAGTTTAATAATTCAATGGTATCCTTAAGTTCCTGGTAAGAAAACAATAAGATTAAATTATCCTTATTGGTTCTAATTACATAATCTTTATTGTGACCGCCTTTTTCAATTTCATTTTTAAAATCTATTCTAACTTCATCAAAAAACAAATCAAAGTCAAAATACTCCTCTTCAGTAAATGAAATTAAAACGTTTCCTAATGTTAATTGTAAGTCATTACAGCAACTGCATTTAGCTATATTCCCAAAATCATTGTAGTGTAATACTCTCATTGGAGTTCTATTTTCTAACATCATTAATCCTTTTTAACAAAATCTGTTATTGCTTTCTCTATCTCTTTAACTTTTTTTACCAGTACATTATCTTCTACCCAGCCATGTGTTTTTAATTCATTATCAAATTGGCATATTTGTTTTAGTAAAATATTGTAAACAGGATGATCCTTCAATGTATCTTGTTGTACCAATAAAAAGATTATTTCGGTTAAGTAACATTCATTATTTTCATGACTAGACACAAAATCAGAAATAGAATATTTGCTAAAGTGAATTAACAAAACAGTCTCCATTGAACTACTAATACTTGCTTTGTGTAAAACTTCGGAATATGGAAATATTGTTTTTTCTTCTATTGCGATATGATGTTTAAAATCTATTTGAAACTTTAAAAAAAGATTAAATAATGTTTTTAAGTCGTTGTTTTCATCAAAATACTTAACCAACATTAAAAAGTTTTGTTCAATTTTCGGTATAGATTGATTAATAAATCTTTTGTGTGAAACTTTTAAAAAATCGATTAAAATTTCGACCGAATATGCCTCAAAATTATTAACCTCTAACTCTTGTTTTCCAACCTCTTTTATTAAGTTGTTGTGATATAGTTTATTTGTATTCATTTTATTTTTTTTACTAATTATTAACTACTTAGAACATCATATTCTGTTATCTTAATATCAATTCCTGTCTTATCAGACCATAACCTAAACCATTTACTAAAGAGTATAAATGATCTATTATCAATATAAAATGATTTTATAAAAGGGGTACTATTTGTATTCTTTAGCGTTTTAGTTATATCTACTGCAAACTTGCAAAAATCTGGATATGCTTTTGAACCAAATCCAACAACAGAGTACCTCATATTTGAATTTTGTTTTATTGATTTTAATAATTCCAAAAAAGTAGTTCCATTGCTTGGTGCTTCTCCTTGTCCATAAGTAGAAGTGAAAATTACCAAGTGCTCACATTTTTTAAAAAACTTATATTTATTCAGTTCAGTAATATAGACTTGCTCCCCCTTATCTTTTAATTGATGATAAAATGCATTGGCATACGCAATTGTATTACCATTTTCTGATCCGACTAAAACAACATATTTACTTTTATCAGATTTGAAGCTATTTCGTAATTTATTTTTCTTTCTTTTTAAAGTCATTGCAAAACCTGAATAAACAAAAAATAATATATTAATGCACGAAACAAAAAGAATAATAGACCATATTATACTCCCTTTTCCTGTATGAATATTAACATTTAGAGACTTTATAATAGAATTAAAACCGAGTTCTTTTGTACCAACTACTTTACCTGAATATTGATTAATTAATACTTTTTTATTTTTTAAATTGAGTGTATAAGTATCATCTATAGCATCAGAAAATGGAAAACTTAAAGAATTTATGTCTACCAATCTAGTTTTTTTGAAAATCGGAAAATATTTAGAATCGATAACAACATCTTTCTCTATATTTTCCGTAATAATTTGTTGTGATTCTCTTTTTTCTAAATCAAAAAAATCAAATCTCAGTAGCGATAAATAAACTCCGGAAAGAGTTACAATTATAATTGGAATAAGTGAAATTCGCCCTGCAACAACATGATAATATTGGCTAAAATTTTCATAAACAATTTTAGAAAAAAATCTTTTAACACTTCCTTGACGTTTAATAATTAAACAAATTCCTGTTATGGCTATTAAAAACAAAAGGAATGAAGATAATCCTACAAAAAACCGACCAACCCCCTTTAAAAATAAAGAACGATGGAGATTAGTTATATAATTATAAAAGTTATTCTTTTCTATTTCAGGACCAAGATATTCCCCTGTTATTGGATTAATATATCCTGATATAAAATCACCTTTTTTAGAAATAGCATTAATAAAAACAAACGCATTATAATCTGTTTTTAACTGGAGTACTTGATCATAATTTTGTTTTAAAACTTCAATTGTTTCTGTTAAATAAACAGTTTCTATTCCATCAATTTTGTAAGGATTTAATTTCTCTGAAATAGGTTCAAAAGCTAAAATTGATCCTGTAACAGAAGCAATTACAATGAAAACAGCAGCTGTAGATGCTAAGATAATGTGACTATATCGCCATATTGAAGTGGTCATAATACTAATTAATTGGAATTAACCGAACATAATTGATATAACCACTCCCCACTTTTTTACTACTTATAGATGTTGTAGTTAATTCAAATTCAACATCCATTTTGTGATATTCTTCATCTTCAACAGCTGTTTCAAATCGAATTTTATAACCTGAATTTATATTAGAATCGTCAATTTCAATAATATTAACGCCAGTTTTATTACCGGAAAGTGTAGCACCAGTAATACCATCTAAATCATATCTTTTCTTTCCATAATAATTCCACCAATTCGGAATATCAGAATACCAATCTTCATCTTTACCTAACACATAAAGTGTCTTTTCATATTGATTACTAGGGTTTATTAAGGATACAATTACATAAGCACCTTCTCCTTCGTAACTATTCATTTGAAGCATACATTTATACTTTTGTGCAGGTATTAAACCTTTAAATGAAGTCAATACAAAAATGCTTATAAATCCGATTATTAATACTCTTCTCTTCAACATTAAAAATTATTTTATAAATGAATCAATAACGTTATATATGCTGTCTTTTTCAGCATAATCATCAGAAAATAGGTGCTTGTAAAGTGCTTTATTGTCAACTTTTTCTGCTAATTCTAAATCTGTATTTCTTCCATATACTTCTTCCCACTTTATTCTAACCAAAGCCCATTTAGCTGTGTTATTAATCCACCAATCTGCAGCAGCTTTACATTTGCTATCCTCAACTTTTATATACGTGTTATATCCTTTTTCTTGTGCTAAAACTTTATCCTTTTCACCATCAGTTCTAATCAATTTATCATTGTATTGATCGTGTACCCAACCTTCATTTGTTATCTCATGTCGGTTTCTTCTAAGGGTCACATTATAATCGTTTCTTTTGGTATACTCTCGTCTTGGTAAAGGAGCACTTGTCGTATTTTCCCAATAACTTTTTCCATCAATGTGCACCCAAGAACCACTTCCTTCATAACGAGGGCTATCATCTACTTGAAATACTTTTTGAGTCCATTGTCCTTTAACTTCTTTTTTAGACTTTGTTTCATAATTCCATTTGTTATCAGAACCATACATATAAAAAGAGGTATTTTGATACATCCAGTCTTGTCTCCAATGCTTAACCATGTAAGGGGCAGTTGGTTCACCTATTTGTAAAATGTGTTGAATTGAAACTTTATTTTTACTATCAACTATTAAACCTGCCCACTCTAAAGCTGTTTCATTTTTCATTTTAGACGGTTTATAGAGCGAGTCTTCACTGTAATTAAAGGTCTCAGAAAAATTAAAAGTTACTTCAAAGCATCCGCACATTTCTTTAATGGCTTTACTATCTTTAGTGTTTTGAGCATTTCCAAAAGAAGAAATAAGGAATAGTAATGTTAATATTTGGAGCCTTTTTTGCATTAATTTTATTTTTATGATTTTTAAAAAATTCCCTAGACTTCTGAAGAAGTCTAGGGAGTTTGTTATTGGAATTATTATCGTTTTTATTGAATGATTATTTTTTGAGTTTTCCTACTATTTTCTGAAGTCAACATTAAAATATAGGTTCCTTTTGCTAAATGAGAAACATCTAATTCTTGTTGTGATAAGCCACTATTTGAAATTACATTTTTAGCTAGTAATTCTTTTCCCATTAAATCGTAAACAGATAGTTTACTTTCTTTTTCAGTACTAACATAGGTTACATTTACAAAGTCTGATACTGGATTTGGAAAAACATTAAGAAGTTCACTTTTAACTAAATTTTCTTCTAGTCCTACAGAAAATACTTTTTCTTTAGTAAAGATGAAATCTCCTGTTGTGTTACCTCCAAAACCTGTGAAAATTATTTTATAAATATCGTCATTAGGAAGCTCTGCAAAGTATACTAAGCTATCAGTGATAACATAGCCAGGAGGAGAAAAGCTGTAAGACTTCCAATCCCATCCTATTTCATTTATTACAGAAACATAATTATGCCCTGAATGAGATAAATTGTTTACATCACCAACATTGTTAACTTGAGCAACAGTTACATCGCTATTTGTTAATACCCCTGTTACACCATAATTTGTTCCTCCACCCAAGATTGTTCTGTATTTAGTAAACAACAAATCCCAAGTATTTGAAGCTGGCTCTCTATCTAATTCTTGATCATTCTGAATAGAATAATAGCCAAAGTTTTTACCTGTATAATTTGATTTATCAATTGTTGTATTAACAAGGTTTTGCCCATCTAAATCTGCATATTTAAATGAATAAACACCGCTAATTAGACTATTGATTATCAGCTTCTTATAATCACCATTGGCAAGTTTTAAAATAAAAACTTTATCACCATCAACAAAATGAAAATTAATATCATAAGTACCCCAACCTAAATCAAATTGACCAGTGGGTGTAGTATTTTCAAAAGCACCTGTTGTCCAAGAAGTGTCTGAATTAACTAATTGATTAGTACTCCAATCAAAACCTGTTGTATCAACAGTGCCCCAATCATTAATATCATTACTATATTTGTATAGTTCATCAAGCATTGCTCCATTAATACGAATAGTTGAAGTGCCAAACCCAACTCCATCTGATGCAAATGCTAAATCCCAATCATCTCTTACAACAGATACTTTATTACCGTTGTCTAAGTTGTAATAATTTTCATTTGAATATCCAGCGTTTAATGAAACTGTATCTAATACTTGGCTATAAGAAAAGCCAACGCTAAAAAATGTGGCAATTAATAGTAAGTTTTTTTTCATATCTATATTTTTAGTTTTTTTGCTTATTTAGAATCATTCTAAATAACAACGCAAATATAAAGATAGATAGTATTACTAAACAATACCCTATATAAGGTATTACAACCTATATATCTAAATTACAATGTTTTAAAAATAATTAAATATAGATAATACCACATTTGTGGTATGAAAATTATGGTAAAATTAAAATAATTGAATGTTCCTAGCTCAAGTAAATAATATGAATTATTGAATCAAATAAAACATATTAAAGAGTACTTAACTTCTTTAAAAAATACCTCAAATTATTAATTTCTTCCCTTCAGTTTAAATCTCATGTATTATCTAAATATCTAAACTAACATTACCTACTCTATCCTTTAATAATATTCTTTTAGCTGAAGCTATATATTACTTTATATAAATAGTATATATGAGTTGTCTAGTTTAATTGAATAGAAGATTTATTAGTAATTGTAAAAGATAAATATCAGAAATATGAATTGCAAACACATGCACTTTGATTTATTAAAATTTATTTGACCGAACTTATAAATAAAATATATTAGAGTCAGGATAATAATATTATTGCATGGCTTTGACCTATATAAAATGAGCTTTATTAAAACTCTATGAAATAAATTGTAGAATAAAATCAACCGCTTTACGCATAATGTCCTTAATAAGTTAAACTAATTATTTATAGACAAAAAGAGAGCATATTTTTATAACTTTTATTATAAATTATAATTTGTAAAAATATACTTGTTTTACATAATTTAATCTCAAGTTAAAATATTAAATACCCTAGTTTAAATTATTAAATACGTGCTAACAATTTGAACTGATTTTTATATCAAAAGCTAAATTACAAGTCTGAAATGGTAGGAATTATATTTTTGTTGATTCAATAATTTTTTTAAATTCATCAACAAAATAATTTCGAATAATCTATCCATAATTATAGATCATTTATTTTGAGTATTTCAAAAAAAATCCTCAACTGAAGTTGAGGATTTCTTCATCACTTTTTAAGATAATACATAATTTTTAAAGATTATAAATCTTCATTTAAATTGATTCAACAACCTTTGAAACAGGCTTAATTTGGGCTGATAATTAGGATCATTTCGGACCACGAACAACTGAGCTTCGAATTTTTCAAGTCCAATAAATTTATTTACATTTTCTACCATGTAATCCATTAATCCAACTACCTCATTCAGTGGTAAACCTAAAGCTACTCCTAAATCTTTACCTAATTCGATTTCTTTTTCATGTGCCTCCAAATCCATCTTCATCATTATCAACATACGCCAATAATACTTCACCTTATCTTTTTCAGACTCTGGAGCAACAACTGGAACATTGTCTAAATTCTTTTTCAACAACATTACTTTTGCATGATCTACACCCAAAGTATTGGTAAGCATTGAAATATTCATTTGCTCGTAATGATTCACCCTCCCATCTACTTGCGCCATTTTAATAAGCGATATGATTAAGGATGTTTTTTCGTCTAAGTCTTGCATATATGTATTGTTAGATTAATTATGACCCTACTATTTCAGCAATTTGTTTTGGAGTAATTACTTTATCCAAATTATCTTTTGTTATAGTAATTGCACGTTCAACTTGATCTTTTGAAAACCCTAACTTCTCTCCTAATTCTCTACTTAAATTTTCTTCTTCTTCATCAGCTTTTTGATCAATACTCATTAAAGTTAAAATATCATAAAACTGACGCGCTTTAACTTCTACACTATCTGGAGTAACCTCTTTTACTGATTCAACATTTAATGCAATTTTATTAAAATCAGAGCTGTCTACTCCTAATTTTATCGCGATAGATTTAATGAAAATTACCTCATCCTGAACTAATTCTTTATCTGTTTTTGCTAATTTAATTAAATTGGCTACGTGTGTATGTTTCTCTTCTTTTGTCATCATATCTACTTTTAAATGTTATTTTTTATTTGTTTTATATCTGTATCCTAAAAAAAAACCTACACCAAAAATTAAAACAATAAACCCTAACTTAAATGCGAAACGCATTATTACTATTACTACTAGCAAAGCTAAAATCCACCCTATTATTTTTAGCACTTTGCTTGTCATTTGATCTAATTATTTTTGCTTAACACCTCTTTAATTCCTAATAAACCTTCAGATAAAGCTTCCATTTGAGACAATATCATAGTCATTTGATTTTGATCACCGAATCCTTTTAATTTTTGATTCTTTACAAAAGTATTTCTTACCACATTCCAACGTTCAGTTTCTTCAGGTGTTATCCAATCAACCATTTCTTTAAACTTTAACAAATTAGATTCAGCACTAGTTGTTAAGGTTTGTGATTCGTTTTCGTAGCCACTCATTATTAAGGTTTGCAACTCTTCATCATTCATAATAGGAATAATTTTTTCTGCAATCTTATTCATATTTCTATAAGAACCTTGAAGTTTAAATGAGGGTTCAACTCGATATTGATCCTCCATAGCTGCAGAATGAATATACTGTTGGTTTACCTTTAAAATAACATCTCTTACAGTAATTAACTTTTGAAGTACTGAAACATAATCATTAACCTCTTGCGGAGTGTGAGATGATTCAAATTCTAAGCCTTCTTTATTACCTGTTTCAGCCAATTTAATAAGTGTGTACAAATCTTGCTGACTTTTACCAGAAAGCTTTCTTAATGTTGTATTAGAGGTTAAACAGTTTTCAATGTAACTCATTTCAAAAACATCTCCAGAGTCTCCAATAATATCTCCTAAATTGTAGATATCTGCTCTGTTGGCTAACATATCCGGAATTTGGAATTTATCACCACTCTCTGTGTAAGGATTACCAGCCATTACCACACAAACCTTTTTACCTCTTAAGTCATACGTTTTTGTTTTCCCTTTATAAACACCTTCTATTTTTCGCTGTCCATCACACAATGAAATAAACTTTTGTAAAAACTCAGGATTACAATGTTGAATATCATCTAGGTAAACCATTACGTTATCCCCCATTTCGAAACCTAAATTTAGTTTCTCAATCTCTTCTCTGGCTCCTGCATTAGGTGCATCATTTGGATCTAAAGAAGTTACATCATGACCAAGTGAAGGTCCGTTTATCTTTAAAAAGATAATTCCTAAACGACTTGCAATGTACTCCATTAAAGTAGTTTTACCATAACCAGGAGGAGAAATCAATAACAACATCCCCATTAAGTCTGTCCGTTTATTCTCGCCTGCAGAACCAATTTGCTTCGCTAAATTATCACCTATTAATGGCAAATACACCTTATTAATTAGCTGATTTCGGACAAAGGAATTCATCACCTTTGGCTTTAAGCCATCTAATTTTAAATCTTCTTTATAATTTGAAATAAATTGTTTCTTCAGCTTATTAAACGTTCTAAATGCGGGAACATCTTTATTCGAAAAATCTGTTAATCGATTGAAAAATTCATGAAAATCGACTGTCAGTTTTTGCTTTTTAATGCTTGCATGTACTCCACTAAAACCAGTTAATTCTACTTTTAAATCTGTATTAATTAAGTGTTTTTTACTCAACCCTACAGTATTAAGAACAATAGCTGCCTCACTTACCACATCAGTATATTGATTATCATACTCAATTACATAAGCCTGTAACCAACTTTTTGTAATCACATATTTTTCTGTTGCATCAATTAAGCTATCAACGGATTCTTTATATGATTTTGTTTGCTTTTTATCCCCTAAATATTTATTAAACGATTCGCATAACGCGAAAGCATTTTTACTAATACTAAACTTATCGTTAGTCGCTAATTCTTCAAACAGATACCTAGCAGCTTCTTTTAAATCAACCGAAGTAAATAGCTGTGTAACTTCATTAAAATCAATCAGTTTAGCTGTAATCGATTCTATTAATTCATCAAAAACATTAGTTTCAGGAAAGGCTTTCAGAACTGTTCCTGCACTTTTTAATTGCTTATCTAATAAACCCCTCTCTGCATCATCAATATGAAAATTCCAATAATACGCTGAGCAAGCTCTAGCCTCTGGAGAATATTTTAAAACACCTCCCAAATGAGCCATTTTAACAATTTCTTTTATAATGATAGCTGCATCATTATCATGCACTCCTTTGGTATAACCTTCATCATATTTAGGAGCTATTGTTTTGGTAATAAAGTTTTTCCATTCTTCATCCGTCCAATTGTATGCGTTTGTTAGACCAAATTCTTTTTTACTAATAATTTCAATGTACAATTGAAACGCTAAATACTCAGAACGATAAGTTGTTTCATTTTCAGAAATTAACTGTTGTTTCCAAACATTTTGAGTAGTCAAGAAATCTGGATCTGTTATTTTTTCAAAAAAGTTGGTTCCAGTAATATGATAATACATTTCATTCCCTTTAGGAACAATAGTTAAATCTAGCGTTTGGTTATTTACGGAAAACTTATGCTGACCGAAAGAAATAATATTATCGCCATCAAATAACTCTGTTTTATCTCGCAATTGCCTAACAGCCTCTTCTTTAACTGTTTTTAATTTACTCTGAAGATCATCTGACTTTACGGTATCTCCCAATACAATAAGTTCCTCCACAATATTCCGCAGCTTATCCACCATTAAATCAGATGCCATGTAACCGTTGATCTCTTCTAAATCAGACATATCCTCTAATCTACTGGCAATTCCTTTTAATATTCTGTCTGCTGAAGCTTGTAGAGAAGTAGTTCGCTTATTCTTTTTCTCAATTAAACTTACTTTACGAGATTCGAAAGCATTGTAAACCTCATCTCTTTTCTCTGCTATCTTAGTAATGTATTCTTCAAATTCACTAAACTTCCCTTCTAACTCCTCCAGCTGAATCATCAACTTTGTTAGGTATTCCTCGCACTTTTCTGCACTATCAGAAATATCTAAATAATTAGTCATTCCTTGACTAATCAATTTTAATTGAGAGTTAAAAACCGCTTCACCCTCTACTAACTGAAGCTCTTTCCTCTTTCTCTTTATTACTGCATTGATTTGATTAAACCGAGCATATATGTCAGAGATATTATTAATGATTTTAGTTGTTTGAGTCGCATCTTCTATTTTTAGATTACTCACAATCTCAATCAACAACTCTAACTCATGAGATGCTTTTATAACTTGCTCATTAAGCTGATTAATCTCAACTACTTTTACCAGTTTTTCAACACTAACACTAAAACCTTCTATTTGATCAACGTAATATTTTAAAGCTTCTTTCTTTAATAAAAACTCAACACACTTACCTGATAATTTATCATTCTGAACCGTTAATTCTGATTCGTATTTCTCTATCAATCCAAGATCTACATAGCGTAATTCTTTTAAAGAAATAACTTGCCCTCTAACTGTTCTTAATTTGGCTAAAAGCTGAACAAAACTATCAATATGATTGAATTGTGTTCTTTTAATCTCAGAAGTAACCGCCTCAAATAAAGTTGTAATCTTCTCTTGTTCTTCTGTCGTATTTTTTTTAATCCCAACAACCTTATCAAACTCATCAATTGCACTAGATGCGGATGATTTTATATGATTTAGCGGTTCTTGTAAATTATGTGTCTCTTCTTTATCAATCCAATAATAAGAATCGAGTATATCTGTTGTCTTTTTAACAATATCAACATACAAGTTTGCATACGAATCTTCTTTTGCAATAAGGTTCATCACCTCAAAACATTCAGCCATTGCTCTAACAATATCCTTGTTTCCAATTTTCATTAGAAAAGAATCACTTGTATTAGATACCGAACTATCAGGGCCTTCATATGGTGTTTGCCAAATTTGAATAGCATGATGGTTTTGAGCCTCTTCTTCAGCTTTAAAATAACACAACTCTCCATTTTCAAAGAAAGAATAACCATGACAAATGGTAGGTGTAGTTATTTCTTGAGCAATAAGATTATAAGAAAGTAGCACATATGTTCCTAATGTATTGTTATAAAAAATATATAAGAAGTCCTCTCCATTAGGAGAAGCAATGCTTTTTTGATAATGCATTGCTCCAGTATCTATATCAAATACTTTAGACTCTCCAGTTTGCAGATAATATCCTTTCGGAAAAATAACTCCATGGTCATCTGGCAAAAGCACACATGAATTCTCAATAGCATCTATTCTTAATGCTTCTTGTATCTTACTATTATATATAATGTATCGGAACTTATCTTCTTTGTAAGGTTTTATCTTTAGGAAAATCATGTTTCCTACAACAGCATAAAAGATTTCTGCATCATCTAATGTTTGATCAGGATAATCTACTGGTTCATTGTAAATTCCTTTCCCATCAGTTGTATTATCCTCTACCTTTATGGTTAAATCACCACCAACGGCCTCTACAAAAATTTGGTCTTCAATAGAAATATGAGGATGCAAACCATCTCGATACATATCTCTAACGGTTCTTTTCCAAGTAAATTCATACTGATTAGGAGATATTACTTCATGATCACTTCTATTGTCAACATAGGTAATATTCTCATCATCTACTTTCCATTTAAAAACTTTGCAATCATTCTCTCCTTTACCAACCTTAAAGACCATATATAAGTATGGCCCTATTTCTACAAATTTGGCAAACTGTGTATTCTTATAATACTTGTAAACATCATCAAAGTCTGACTGAAATTTTTCATCATTCAGTAAAGTATAATCCTCTTGATGAAATCCATGATCTTTATAGTGATAGACACTAAATACATCACTTAACTTTGTAATTGTTCTTAAACCGATATGTACGTTATATCCAAAAATAAAAAGATCTCCTACAGCAACCATATCGCTGGGAATACACTTATTTTCAGTCGTTACTCTTTCGGTAGTCAATAAGGTAGTTTCAATCGCTCCAAACACCTCTTTTCTAGCGGTATTTAGTAAAGAAAGGTTTTCCCTAAGTTCATCCCCATGCTTATTCAGTCGATTACGAATAATTTCATAGGTCCCTTGTTCAAGTCCTTCTTTTTGATTGCTACTATTTTTTTCTTCTGACATTTGTTTCTTCTAATAATCTAATTATTATGAAAGTTTAATTCGAGAATTCGCTGCATATGCTGAATCTAATTCAACTAAAAGCTCCAAGGTATGAGTAAACAGTTCAAAAAGCTTTTTAATATCTTCCAAATCTTTCATTACCCAAGCACATTCAAAATAGAGTTCATCTACTCCTTCAGGAAATGATTTTCCAAACCAACCATCATCACCTCTAACACTAAACAAAATATCGTTCTGATAGTTAATTAACTGTTTCAGCTTTTTATCCTGCAAAAGCTTTTTAATTTTATCTTCGCTATTTGACTTTACAATGAACTTTTTATCAAAAAACGAATGGCCAATTTCTATATCTTTCATTCCAAACACTTTCCCAATAGCCGCAAAGATACCCTCTTCATAAATTTTAAACCTAATGTTGTCTTGATTAACAAAAGGAGCTCTCATTCGAGTATAGGTAGATCTTGAATCACCATGACTCACGGTATAAGTATCTAAAGTTAATTCCCATTGACCACTTTGAAATCTCAACGCATCTTTCCCAAAGATTCCTCCATTCTCAAATTGACCACCAATTTCATTAGCAACTTGTTGCCAAATTTCATCTTTCGATGGCCCAAAAATATCTCTTAGAAATCCCATTTAGTTTTTAGTTGCTTTCTGTTGACAAAAAATAAGGTGATATTACTTCCTAACTATTTACTCCAAATCATTCTAATGTAATGGTAAATAGATTCTTATATTTCACTCCGTTACAATCGGAATCAAACTTTCGTACTAAAAGAGATTTCTCATTTCAAAATATTAGTTTAAAATGAGAAACCTTTTTGTATTACTTTTTAATTCCTAAACTACTTGCTGTTAAATCTCCAATACCTGCAGATTGAACTGCAGAAAGTAAACCACTTAATACCCCTTGTGTTTTATCATCTTTGGCTTCTCTCATCATGTTAAAAATTAAAGCAGTAACAGATAAGTTTTTAAGATCATCTGAACTAATACCAAATTGATTAATCAAACTACTTATCTTTTCATTTAAAGAACCTCCCTCAACACCGTCAAGTAATTGATTCTTTAAAGAGCTTAGCGTCTCACTATTATCCAACACTCTTTCTACTGCTTTACCATTAGAGATCGCTCCAATAATTTTATCGAAAAATACCGTTTCTCCGCCAACAATATCAATCTTAGCAGATTCTAATGCTGTAGAAATCACCTCCGCCTGAGCGTCTGCAATATCTTTTTGGATGTTTATTTGAGCCATTTCAACTTGCATCTCTTTGTCTAATTTCAACTTAAACTCCTCATGCTCTTTCCCTACGCCATCTAATTGCTTCATTGCTTCCGCTTTCTTATGGATTCCTTCAGCCTCTACATCATATTTCTCTTTACTCACTATTGCTTCAGCCAATCCTTTTTTCTGATCCGCTGCGGCATGAGCTTCAGTAATTTCTGCTTTAGCTTTACCAATTTCAACATCTGCAACAGCTTGAGCATGAGACTTTGCTTCAATCCCCTTAGCCTCAGCTAATGCTTCAGACTCTATTACACTAGCTTCAGCATCCCCTTCTTTTTCTCTGGCTCCTGCTTTAGCTTCCAGCACTTGTGCTTCAGCAATACCATGAGCAGCCTCTCTTGCTGCTTCAGCATCTGCCATCACAATAATTGCTTCAGCACGTTTAATAGATGATTCTTGTTCTGCTTTAGCATCTATAATAATTTGCTCTGCTTTAAATGAAGCCGCTTGCTTTGCTGCTTCAGCAGATTTTATTTCTTGAACTAAGTTCGCTTCAGCTATTTCTTCCGCTTTAGTAATTGCTACTAATTTCTCTCTATCAGCTAGTGCTTGTGCTTTTGTATCTTTTATACTCTCCTCTTCTACAACAACTGTTTTTTCAATTGCTACTCTATCTCTAATTACTTCTTGAATGTTCTTTTTCTCAACTTCAATAGACTTTTCTTTTGCTATCTGAGCTAGTGTTACAATTCTTTCTCTCTCAGTTACTTCAAGCAATCTATCTTTTTCAACTTTTTCTGTTTCTACCGCAGCGGTTCTTTCTTTATTTTTTGCTGCAACAATAACTTCTCTCTCCATGTTCTGTTCAGCAATCTGAACTTCTTCTTCAGTAATAATTCTTGCCTTTTCAGATTTCAACAGTTCCTCCTGCCTAACCTTAGCAACATCAGCCTCTTCTCTAGATACAATATTAGCTATCTCTCTTTTTTGTTGCTCTTCCTTTTCTGCCAACTGCTTCTCTAACTCTAAAATTGCTTCTCTAGCCTCAACATCTTGCTTCTTAATAACCTTCTGCTTATTTCTTTCAATAAGGTTAGATTGTATCTTTTGATTAGATGTGATGTCAATAATTTTTTTAATCCCTTCTGCATCTAAAATATTATTTTCATCCATTTGAGTTAACGGAGTTTGCTCTAAATAATCAATAGCAGCATTATCCAAAACATAACCATTTAACTCCGTTCCTACCTCCTCAAGAATTGAAGTTCTAAATTCATTTCTCTTATTGTATAAATCTACAAAGTCAAACTTCTTACCAACTGTTTTTAGAGCTTCTGAAAATTTAGCTTCAAAAAGATTTGCTAACGCGTCCTTATCTGATGCTCTTGCACAACCTACAGATTCAGCTACTTTTAAAACATCTTCTGCTATTTCATTTATTCTTACAAAAAAAGCCACTTTTATATCAGCCCTCATGTTATCCTTACAAACTAATCCATCTTTCCCATTTCGTTCTATCAGAATAGTTTTTAAGGATATGTCCATCATTTCCATCTTATTAAAAACAGGAACAATAACCTTACCGTTGAAAGAAACATTTGTTCCTCCAAAACCTGTTTTCACAATCGCTTGTCCTTTAGAAGCTTTTTTATACCATTTTGATACTAAAGCAAATATTCCTAATACAAAAACTACTACTACAACTACTAATACTCCAGCTCCATTAAAGAAGGTATCCATTACACTTAATAACATATAATTTAATTTATTGATTGATAAGATTCTACTATATAGTAGTTACTTTGTTTAATATAATTTATCACTAAAATCTGTCCACCTTTCGTTACTGTACCTTTCTTTGTTTTTATATTAAGTAACAAGCTTGCTCCATCTACAACCACTTCTGCTTGACCTAATTTATTAGGATCCGCAGATATCACAACCCTACCTGTAGAACCAAACAAATCATTAACAGATCGTCCTTTATCTTCTAATCCAGCAAATAGTTTAACAAATGGTAAAGTAAGTGGCTTTGCAAGAAGTAGGCTCACAACGAAATTTGGAATCAGTAAGATTAAAGAAATAATAAATGTTGTGTTCCCAAAAAAATCATTAGCGACCAGAGATATAAGCCACATTGGCATTGCTAAAAAAGTAACAAATACCATAAATGGAACTTTATCAATATTGAAAAACATAAGAACATTATTAATCCATGAAATAGACACTTCACTACCCCCATCAATATCTGAATTTATATCAGTATCGATATCTAAATCAAATGCGCTAATATCTAACGCTCCTAACATAACCAATAACCAATAAAAAACTACAAAAATCAGCAATCCTGTTGGTACAATATTTGGCGCTGAAAAAGTTAATTCAAATAGTTCTTCCATTTTTCAATTTACATTACTTCTAATTTCAATAATTTGAGATTAACAAATACTACTCAATAAAAGAGTGAAAAGTAGATAATTTGCAATCTATTAAATATATATATCAAACCAGCAACTTATTAAATCTTTTTATTTAACGGTTATTAATTTCAGATTATTGGTCAATTATTTTTAATTAAAATCAACATAACCTTCACTCCTCCAAATTATCAGGAGCTTTAGATTCTTATCTTTATCCAATAAATACATTGATCTACATCTTTAAGATCATATCGTTTCTTCCTATTAAGTAAGTTTAATTGTCCTTTTCGCGAATACAAAGACAATCTGAATATAGACTCTCGTATTAAAACTAAACTGAACTATTTTTCAGACACCATTATTCATACTTTTGCAATTAATTAAAAACTAGAAAATATCACTTTCTAAATTCGAATGACAACAATTAAAATACCTCTTAAAAACAAACTATTCTACATTTTCAATTCTCGATACACGTTAAGCGCTCTAGTCATTTTAACGATTTCTTCTTACTTTTTAACAGCCACTTATAATAGTATCGACTGGTTATCTCATCAAATTGAAGAGAATTCTCCACTAACAAAAGGTACTGTAATAAATTATGAATACTGGAATGATGACTATTATCAAATCGACTACAGTTATCAAGTACCTGAAGGAAATGAAATTTATTACTGGCACTCTTTTGCTGAATTTCCTATTGCAATTGGCGAAGAGATAAGTATTGCTTATTTAAAGGATGAACCAACAGTAAGTATGATCAAAGGGTTAACGAATAGTGTTGTTGATCAACTAACACTTACAGCAGCTTGTTTTTCATTTTTAATAGGATTTGTTGTTATTGGATTTGCAACATCTGATCAATTGTTTAAGCTATGGGTTTTAAATAATGGAACTGTAACTGAAGGAACTCTTATCAAACGACACGTGACCATGCATAGAAGAAAACAAGCAGGTAAGCTTATACCTGTTTATAAATTCTTATTCGAGTTTAAAACACATGAGACCAAAACGGTAAGAAAAATAATTGGTAGTACAAGAGTAAAGGAATTGACAGATGAGAAAATAGAACTACTCGTTTATCATAACGCTAAACCAAAAAAATGTGTTTTAGTTGATGATTTTCCTGAACCTATTCATAGTATTATTAGAAAACAGGCTATTGAACAAAAAAAAATCCATCTTTAAAAACAAAAATAAATGATTAAATCGTTTTATTTTTATAATGTTGCAAGCCTAAATAGCTAAAATTGAAAACCAATAAATCTCGCATACTCAAACTCGCTTTATTTGCCACAGGACTTTCTGGTATTGTCGCGGAATACATTTTATCTACATTAGCTACCTATTTTTTAGGTGATTCCGTTTTTCAATGGACAATGATTCTATCTGTCATGTTGTTTGCGATGGGAGTTGGTAGTAGAATAAGTACCAAATTTGACACTAAAATATTAGAGAAATTCTTGGTTGCAGAATTTTGTTTATCCCTCCTAACTTCAACAGCAGCTTTATCCACTTACTTTTTTATTGGAGTTACAGAATACATTGCTGTAATTATTTATGGATTTAGTATCGCTATTGGATTACTAATCGGAATGGAAATACCTTTAGTAACAAGAATTAACGAAGAAAACGAAGATCTAAGAACCAACATTGCTGGTGTAATGGAAAACGACTACTACGGTAGTTTAATTGGAGGTTTATTTTTTGTTTTTGTAGGACTACCCTATTTAGGCCTTACGCACACTCCTTTTGTTTTAGGAGGAGTTAATTTTTTAGTTGCAATTGTTCTTTTCTTTCGACTTAGAAAACACATTACAAGATTCTACAGAAGAGTCTTTTCTGCCGTTATTCCTTTATTACTAATAATAATTTCATTTTTAAGTTACAATGCAGATGAAATTGTGTTGTATGGAGAACAAAAACGCTATAATGATAAGGTAGTTTTTTCAGAACAAACTCGTTATCAAAAAATTACAATTACCCAATGGAAAGAGCATTATTGGCTTTATCTTAACGGAAGTAAACAATTGTGTACGTTTGATGAATGGCTCTATCACGAACCTTTGGTTCATCCTGTAATGCAATTAACAAAAGACCCTAGAAATGTATTGATATTAGGTGCTGGTGATGGATGTGCCATTCGCGAAGTATTAAAATATAAAGGTGTTGAAAAAATTACCATAGTAGATATTGACCCAAAAATGACCGAAATAGGAAAGACCAATCCTATTTTTATCGAAATGAATGACAGCTCTTACTACGATCCTAAAGTAAAAGTAGTAAACCAAGATGCTTTTCAATTTTTAGAAGAAACAGATCAATTTTATGATGTAATGATTCTTGATTTTCCAGACCCTAAAAGCATTGATCTAAACCGTGTTTACACTAGAGAGTTTTACACGCTTTGTAACCGAAGACTAAGACCAATGGGACACATTGTAACTCAAGCAGTAAGTCCATACTACACAACTAAAGCTTTTCGATCTATCGAGAAAACATTAGGTGCTTCAGGTTTTGAAACCTTACCGATTCACAACCACGTTTATTCATTCGGAGAATGGGGCTGGGTAATTGGCTCTAAACACCTAGACAAACCAACTATGAAAAACAAGTTATTAGAAATGGATTTTCAGGATTTAGATGTTCAATGGATTACCAACGAATCCATGAACTTAATGACTTCTTTTGGTAAAGATTTAAAAAATGCGGACAGTGTAAAAGTCAATACGGTACACACCCCTGTATTGTACCGTTATTATTTAGATGGAACCTGGGCTAAATTTTTATAATTGTGTGGTTATTTGGAAAATATAAAGACCTCTTCATCCTTTTTATTCCTGTATGGATAATCTGGATCGTCCTATTTTTACTTCCCAACAGTTTTCTACAAAATGATGTACCTCTATGGGTTTGGGCTGTTTTTATTTTAGGTATTGATGTTACTCACGTTTGGAGCACCCTTTTTAGAACATATCTCGATAAGGAAGAATTCAAAAATCATAAAACCGTTCTAATTCTAGCTCCTATCATTGCTTTTATTTTACTATTCGGTATTGCTCGTGAGGCGATAACTTATTTTTGGCGAGTATTGGCTTATTTAGCCGTGTTTCATTTTATGAAACAACAATACGGGTTTTTAGCATTGTATACTGCTAAAGCTAAAATCAAACAACATCATCGTATTTTTAAGGACAAATGGGTCTTGTATTTCAGTATGTTATACCCTGTTTTATTTTGGCATTTATCCGACCGAAATTTTGTTTGGTTCGTTGATGGCGATTTCCTTACTACAACTTTTCAATTTTCATGGAGAATAATTTCTGAATCAGTTTATTGGTTAACGATGATTGGATGGTTGATTGAAGAAATTTTACTCGTTCAAAAAAAGGTAAACACACTTTCTTATGGTCGTGTTTTATGGTTAATAACGACTCTATTTAACTGGTATTTAGGAATCGTTTACTTTAATTCTGACATTGCTTTTACACTTACTAATGTTGTAGCTCATGGCTTACCTTATTTAGCTTTAGTCATATTTTATCAAATTAAAAAGAATAGATTTAAAGGATTTTTAACACAAAAAAAAATGAGTTGGATAGTTATCAGTATTGTGACATTCTCTTTATTATTAGCCTTTACCGAAGAATATTTTTGGGATATGCTCATTAACAGAGAAAAGGATAGTTTTTTTACTTCAATAGTCAATTACCCAATGGAATCGGTTGTTAATTCTAGTTGGCAAATTATTGCTCTAGTACTACTTTCTTTACCTCAGGTAACTCATTATATTTTAGATGGTTTTATCTGGAAAATGAATGACTCTAACCCACATTTAAAACACTTATTAATTTCTGATAAAAATGGATAGAAGATCGTTTCTTAAAGTGAGTGGTGGACTGATTTTATTATCGGCCTGTAAAAATGAATATTCATCTAAAGATGGATTACAACAAAGTGAATTTCCTATTCATATTGATTCCAATAGTGCTGTAGGTCATTTAGTTCGTTCAGCAATGGAATTGCCTATTTCGGAAAGTACCTCAATAGAAACATTAATTGTTGGAGGGGGAATTGCCGGACTAGCCGCTGCTTCTTCTCTAAGAACTAACGATTTTGTAGTTTGTGAATTAGACCCAACTTTAGGCGGGACTTCTGGAGCAATCAACATTAATGGAAGCCTATATTCTCAAGGAGCACATTATGATTTAGCTTATCCCAACAATTACGGGAAAGATGGGTTACAACTGTTAGAAAAATTGAATATCATTCAATTTAACGGAGTAAAAAGTTTATGGGAATTTCAGGATAAACAATACTTAATTCCCTCAGATAAAGAAGAGGCATGTTATGATAATGGCGTAATGCGTTCTTCCATTTTAGCCAACAATGAATTAAAGCAAAACTTCTTAGCGCTGTTAAAAACATACGACAATCAGTTTCCTTTACCAAGTACTTCTATTCACTCTGACTTACATCACTTAGATCATCTTACTTTTTACGATTATCTCAACAAATACTTACCCATCGATTCTTATTTTATCGAAGCAATTGATTACCAAATGTTAGATGATTTAGGGGGGACATCCAACCAAATTTCCGCTTTAGCAGGAATACACTACTACAAATGCAGACCTTATTACAATGGTGAAGATTTAGAATTATTTTCGCCTCAGCAAGGTAACTACTATTTCATTCAAAAAATGGCTAAAAAAATTGCTACCAATAGTTTATTAACCAACCATCTTGTTTTTGGGATGAAACAACAAAACAAAAGTTGGTATATTGATGTTTATGATACCAAACAAAAAATTAGAAAAGAATATGTGACCAACAATATTGTTTACGCTGGTCAAAAGCATGCACTCAAACACATCCACCCAGAATCTCATGCTTCTTTTAATGATGTTTCTTATGCCCCTTGGGTAGTTGTTAATATCGAATTAAATGAGAACGATTTAGATGGAAGCAAATGGCAAAACGATTTTCTTTCTCCGAATAGAACTTTCTTAGGTTTTGTTGACTCTAAGATTCAAGACAACAAAAATAGTAGAGTACTAACTGCTTATTATTGCTTCCCAGACATTCATCATTACATCGTTAAAAACTTTGAAGCTTCTGCTAAAGATTTAGTGCATGAAACAGTTTCAAATATCTCTTTGTACTACAAAAAAGATATTAGTAAATTTGTAAAACAAGCACACATAAAACTTCTTGGTCATGCCATGCCAATTCCACAACCTGGTTACCTAACTAAAAAACGTACTCTTTTTAAAGACAACCTAGCATTTGCTGGTGTAGATACAGGAAGATTACCTTTAATGTTTGATGCGTTGGATTCTGGTATACAGGCTGGTAAAAAATCAAGTTAGAACAGAAAAAATGAAAATTAAGTCCAGATCAAAGTATCACCTCAAATGTTTATGCTCATCAAACGTTTCTATAAAGCCATAATTTTTTCTACCAAAAGCCTCTATGATTTGTAATGCGTTTTTTTCATTTTTCAATAACGCAGACATACCATCTGTAACCTCTTTCTTTATCAACCCAAAGAAACTAGTTTTCTCTTTTGGGTAACTAAAGAACATTAAAATTTTATTTTCTAATGCATCATTTCTAACTACAATAAAACTTAGCTCATATTTGTTGTCCAAATTCATGATATTAAAACAAGGTGCTCCATACGACTGTTTAACTTCAGGGTTATCATAAATCAAACTTGCTTTTTCAAAAGCGATTGACCAATCAACTTTAGTGAAAACAACCACAATTTTTTAAAAAATTAATTTCGTTGACTGATGATTTTTCTATATCGCCAGGGAAATAAGCATTGTATTTATATGTGTTTTTCATTTTTGAATAATTGATAACTATTGCATTATCTATTTCTTAAGCTATACAATAAGGATAATTATTACTGAAGAGATTTACCCTCAGCCAAAAAGATGTTGCTAAATAAATTTATTTAATAAATACGTTTCTTAAGAAATAGCATTCAGTATATAACATACCGTTAAAATCAATTCAACATTTATGCTAGACTAATACAAATCCCAATTACCATCCAAATAATACCTATAAAGGACTGGAGAATTAATTGTATTTATTTCCACCCTAGAGGTATCAAATAATGGCAAGCCAAAAGAAGTTATTAAACTAATAGATTCATTATTTAACCACTTATTATTTAAGCCCTCATAAGAAGCTCTTTTCATTACATCAATCATTTGTTCCTTATTATAATGCTTACTCCCTACAATCCAACCCCACTCTCCTAATGTTAATACTTGATTGTGCATTTGAAGCGTTTCAAAGCCAGCTGATTCCATCGTTTTATTAATACAATAAAAGCCTCTAGTAGCATAATAAGGACTGCCAGCTTGTGTTATAATATGCCCGTTTGGTCTTAATAACCGGTTTGCCATCTGATAGAACTCTTGTGTATATAATTTATTGATTTCTAAATTTTTAGCATCTGGCAAATCCACTATTATCAAATCATAGAATAGCTCACTTTTTTCTAAAAAATTAAATCCATCTTCATTAACTATTTCAACCCTAAAATCATGAAGGGCAGAATCATTATACTGTAATAAACCTTCAAATTCTAAACCTAAATTAGTCATCGCAGGATCTAAATCTACAATAGTAATATTATCAATACCTTCATATTTCAATAGTTCCTTTACATTAAATCCATCTCCTCCTCCAATAACTAAAATATCCTTATGTTCAGGAGTTAAAGCCATTACAGGATGAACCATTGGTTCATGGTAAAGAAATTCATCAAAAGTACTGAGTTGTTGATTTCCATTAATAAACAACCAATAATGTTCATTCCATTGAGTAATTACAATTTTTTGATATCTTGATTGTTCTTCATAAACGATTTTATCTTTATATCTTGCTTGTTCTCCGAAAAGAATAATCTCTTCTGAAAATAAGAAACCCAAACTTAAAAAAATCGAGATAGAAAGGATGGAAGTTATGATCCATTTATCATATTCTAAGGTATCATCTTTGTATTTCCAAAATAATATAACGGCCACCACAAAATTTAGTAAACCAAACAGAAATGCGGTATTTGTTATTCCTAGATATGGTAGACCAAAAAAAGCAAATGACAATCCTCCAACTAAACTACCGATATAATCCCAAGACATTATGTTCGATATATTCTTCTCTAATGTTTCATGCGCCTCATTTAATCTTGTGGCTAATGGAATTTCAAAACCAATACAAAACCCAACCAACAATGCCAGGCCATATATCAAAATATGAATAAATTCACTTTTAGCAGCCAACGAATAAACGATTAATGGAGAAAAGCTAATCAGTAATGATAATGAGAATTCAACAACAAGAAAAGTTAATAATAAGCGTTTAACTACTATCCGGCTTACCTGACTTCCTATTCCCATAGAAAAAAGCATTATTGACAACACAACAGTCCATTGAACAATAGTATCCCCAATAAAATAAGAAGCTAAAGTGGAAAGAATAAACTCTGAGGTTAATCCAGAAATTCCTGTCGCAAATATTGCAATTTTTAACCAAAGTCCTTTATTCATTTGGATCTAAAATAAGAATAACTGCTAAAGCTTATGAAAAACTCATACAGATCAACATTGATCCTCCAATATATGAAAATGCTTCAATTATTGAAGCTCCAATATTCGGATTCTCTTGGTTAATAATTTCATCTGTCAGTTTTCTTTTTGGAAGTAAAATTTTATCTGTTAATAACCTTGCTAGTGGCAACATTAATAAACCTACACCCGTTTCTAAAATAAGATTCTCTCCAACCATTATCCAGTTGTCGGCATCCATTTGAGCGCCAAATCGGACTAAGTTTCCAATAGCTACAATTGCGCCTGCGAAACCTATTCCTACAGCAACATTATCTTTTTCAATATGCTCATGAATATCGTAAGGTGTAATTAAATTATAAATAATACCAACTAAAACAAGTGCTATTTGTGAAATAGCCCACAAGACAAGAACTCCAATAAAATTATCTTGATTTTCTGCCAGTACGCCAAAAATAATTAAACCATTAGCAATACAAATAGCTCCTTCAATAACTCCAGTTCCAGCATTTTGATCTTCAATTATTTCTTTTTTTACGGAGAACTTTCTTAAAATTATCTTGTCAGAAATAAACATTGATGCATTCAATAATATAATCGATAACATTCCATAAATAAAAATATCAATAATATTATCTACAATATGAGCTATACCATCCCCGGCATAAACACTAGAAATTGCAATAATCAATCCTGTATAATACCCTACATTAGCTAAGGAAAAAGCTAAGTTGTCCTTTTCCACTAATTCATGATCCATGTCAATATCTCGATGAATTAATTGATATACTTTCTTTCCGATTAAGAAAAGTACAAAACTCACCAACAAGTATATTAATGCTGTAATCAGATTATCTAATGTTGCTAAAAAGTTAAATTGCATAGTCATTCTTTTTATTCGTTATATGATAAGGCTAAATTATTTCCCATAACCAAAGCCTCTTGATCGACCTCCAGTTCTACTTCGGGATGAAGACCATCCTGACTTAGTGGCTCTTCGTTGAAAGAAATTTGGTTTTGATTTTTTAGTCTGTGCGGAATTTGTTCCATACATAGTGCTACTTCCTGTTTTGGGTCCATAATAGCCTCTTCCACCATAATAGCCACCAGAACTGTATGAATTGTAATGATTTCGGTAAACAGGTCGGTTACTCATTCCAAACATATGAGACATAAACATGTATTGTCCGTAAAATGCCCAAAAGCTATTTCCGTTATTAGATCTCCATTCCCCATATTTTTTATTTCCTACATAACCATATCCTGGAGGAGATGCTGCTTTAGAAATTTTTCCTTCTCCGTTTTTTTCTAGGACAGTCATTCCTAAGTTATTTTCGTTTTTCCAGAAAAAATCTTTCTCAACTTCTTTCCATCCTGTAATTTCGGAATAAGGAGTTCCATCTTTCTTATTTCTAATTACTTTGTATAGATGTTTATAGGTTTTAAAAAAAGTTCCATCTACATCCATATCTTCAATGATAACAGAAAACGTAGCTTCGTTACTAAATTCTGTAATGTAAGCATCTAGTGGCGATTTTTTAAATTCTCTACCTCCACACCCAATAAGAAACATACTGGTTAGAAAGATAGTACTTATTAAAACTGTTAAATTTATTCTCATTATTTATTTTTTTTATCGTGGAAGAATATTCGAAAACTCAAATTCTTTTACATATTTACCTTTTGCCGCTCCAAACTCTTCTTCTCCAAATCGGTCAATTGATAAAAGTTCCTTTGTTTCAGGATTTTCATACATCCAATTAACTAACTCTGAGTCTTCACTTTCTCCTTGTTCTTTATAAAGTCCCTGACTTGACTCTTTTCTAATAAATGTTTTATTCTCAAATACCAATTTATTAGGAGCCTCGTCTGTTGACTTAATTGAATTGACTAATCCAGAATCAATTTCAAATATATCCAACTTATTCCAAATAGAACAGATTAGTTTATCATCTTCTTCTATATTCAAATAGATAGTTTCATCTCCTGAATCAAGCAAGTATTCTTTAGAGTGAAAATTATTACCCCAATCATAGACGTACACTTTCTTTACCTCCCATGTTTTGATGAAATATTCCACCATAAATCCAACCTTCATATCATTTACCGTGAAATCTATGTTGGCTTCCGTCTTATCACTTTTTAAAAAATCGAATATTCCCATAGTATAAATTAATTATGAATTTGTTGTCCGCATGTTTCACATTCAGGCTGGTCAATTTCTTTTTCGTTTGCAGCATTTACTTGATCTTCATTCGGATTTTCAATCGTTGTACCAAAACCATTAGCTAAAATACCGGCTGGAAGAGCGAAAAGGCCAACGCCTAAAATGGCCATAATTCCTGCCATCAATTTCCCGAAACCTGTTATCGGGTAAACGTCTCCATAACCCACAGTAGTTAAAGTGGCTACTCCCCACCACATGGTTGCCGGAATACTTGAAAAAGCTTCTGGCTGCACTTCATTTTCAATAAAATACATTAAACTAGATGAAATTACAAGCAGTGTTAAAACTGCAAATAAGGAGATCACTAATTCTTCTTTGGCTTGATAAATAACTCTTCTAATATGACTAAATGCTTTATTATATCTAGAAAGTTTTAAAATTCTAAACAAGCGTAATATCCTTATACCTCTTACCACTCTTGAGTCAACAACAGCTAGCAAAGGAATGTAGGCAGGAACTACAGCTATTAAATCTACCAGACTATAAAATGAAAATAAATACTTTAACCTTCCTTTAAATGGTGTTGAGTATTCTTTTTTTTCGGTGATAGACCATATTCGAATGAGATATTCAATACTAAAAATAGTGATTGAGAAATTTTCTATATAATTAAATAGAAGCCCATATTCTAATTTCATCCACTTAACAGACTCTAGAATAACAGCTAAGATATTCAACAATATCAATACTATAATGAAGATATCTACCCTTCTACTCCAAGAGTCATCAGAATGTCCTTTTTCAAGAATTTCGTAAGAACGTTTTTTAAGAACTTGATAACTCATTTTCTACAAATTTACTTTCTACAAACCCTCTTTCTATACTTTTATAAGCATGCTTTTTTGAATTTAAAATTTGCACTAAATGATCATAAGCTTTATGATAATCCATTGACAAGTTACAAGTAAAAAAATCAACTGCAGCATAACCATGCTCAGGCCATGTATGAATAGCCAAATGACTCTCAGCAACAACAACAACACCAGTAACACCCTGAGGTGAAAACTGGTGAAATATAGATTTTATTATTGTTGCATTTGACACTCTAGCTGCTTGATTCATCTCAACCTCCAATAACTTTAAATCATTTAGAATATCAGATGAACACTCACTAAATTCCATTAAAATATGTAACCCCAACTGCTTCATTTATGTTTTCTCTTTAAAAAATTTATACCAAATATAAATTCCTGCAAAAATTATAGCCAAAGGAACAAACAATTTTAAAGCTAGTTTAAACAACCACCATAAAACGACAAGCAAACCAATTACAAATATAACGATAATGACTGTTTTCTTACTCATGGTTATTATTTAGAGCTATCGCCTTTACTTGCAGCCATTTTCGCCTTCAATTCAGCAAGACTATCTGATGCAGAAGCTCCAGAACCACCTATAGCACCATCGATTTCATCATCTAGTGATTTTGACTCATTAGCAATACTACCATAAGCATCAGAAAGAGCTTCTTCTTGCTCTACTTTATCCTTCATTCTTTCCAATAATGAAATGGTATCTGAAGAATCAATAGCAGCCATTTGCTTATTTATATTCTTAGTTGCAGAAGCTACTTTTACTCTAGCTTTAAGCGTTTTCAACTCATTTTCCCAAGAACTAATCTTAGATCTTAAAGCTTTAACATTTACTCCTAATTTACTAACATTCTTTTCAAACTGTAATTGCTGACCAGAAGCTCTTTCAACATGAGATTCACTCTCAGCCTTTTTATTTAAAGCTTCGCCTGCCAACCTATCAGCTTCGTCTGCTGAAAGCTGACCACTTTCAGCTCTTTGAAGTAGCAACATCGCTTTCTTTTCATAATCTACAGCCTTATCTTTCTCTGTGTTAATTTCATTACGAGATCTAATCTCTAAAGCTTTAACTTCTGCCAACGCTTTCAAGCAATTTTCAAGATCTTTTTTCATATCTCTAATCCCTTGCTCCGTCATTTTAATTGGATCTTCTAACTTATCAACCACAGAGTTAGCTTCTGCTTTTCCTAACGTAAATAATCTTTTAAATAAACTCATTTTTATATCCTCCTAATTTTTTGAAAATTTGATTAATTCATTTGAATATTCTGACAACAACAAACTCAACGAGTTTAATGTTCCTTCTAATTCATTCCTATCTAAATTTGCTAATTGTAGCGTGTCTCTAAATATTACTTTCTTACCACTTTCATCTAAAACAAAAGCACCATGTATGATGTCTCTATTTTTTTTAAGTAAACTCTGAAACACATCTATAGATTCAGAGCCTATCTCCATTAAATACTGTTCCAATATTAAAATGGGATCAGCACACCCAATTGCACAATTTTTTATTCCTGAGGCTTCATCATTAATAATAATGATTTGATCCTCCTCAATTGTTGTTGTTATTGTATACCCTAGGTCTAAAACAAAGTCCTTAACCTTACTAAAGTTATCATTCATTGATTTTTAATTTTAATTATTAAAGTCATCCAAATGTAATAAATTACACTCGCTTTACATTCATATTTTTTGTTTTGAATTAATGTTATTTTTTCATGATTAATAATAATACTTTTATGTTTTGATCGATCATGTGAACAAATGTAGCAATTATTTTATCAATTGCTAATATTTTTAGCAATTAATTTTAAGATGAGAACAATATTAGTATCTTCACACCTATACAATCAATAAAATATGTCAAAAATAGGCTCTAACATAAGGAAAATAAGATCTGTAAAAGCTTTAAGTCAAAATGACTTTGCACAACTTTTCAAGCTTACTCGCGCTAGTATTGGTGCATATGAAGAAGGACGAGCTGAGCCAAAAATAGATGCTGCGATAGAAATTGCTAAATATTTTAGCATAACTCTTAGTGATATTTTCACCAAAGACTTAACAGTAAACCAACTCACCAAATTTAATATTCAAGAAATAATAGAAAATGAAGCTACAATTAAAAAGAAATCCATTCCATTTATAAACAACTCTAATTGGGACAGTTTTTTTAATGGAATAGATTTATCAAATGAAAAAAATACCATTGACTCTCCTCAAAACTTCATTAATGGTGAAATAGCCATTGAAATAACCAACCAAATAAACTCTGATTTTGACAATGGTACAATTGTTATTTGCAGCCCAATTAAGACTCCGACTGAAGATACAGCATACTTGTTAGTAACAAAGGAAAAAGCATCTATCTCATCCTTAAGCGAAATAAAATCACTTTCAATAATAGAACCTAGAATCTATATTATTAATCAAAAAATAGAGAACCTTAGAAAAGGAAATTCAGACTCTCTAGAAAAACGTATTGAGAAACTAGAGAAGGAAATAAAAATAATAACGAACAAATTAAAATAGATGGAAGAAGTAATCGAATTAATAAAGGAATCTATAACTGATCACGTATTAATAAGTAGTGAGAAAAAAGGTATCAAACAATTAATATCTTCTAAAAAATTTAATAAAAGAGAAATGGACTTTTTAAGAAGTCAAATTTTCGATATTGCAAAAAACAACCAAGAAGAGCTATCAAAAGGTAGTTTACTAGAATGGATAGAGAATATAAATAAATTAACACTCACCAATACGGACACTAACAAAAACAGTTCTTACGCTTATTTTAGTCCAGGAAACACTTGCCGAAACGCAATTATCCAACAAATAAAATTAGCTACAGAATCTTTAAAAATCTGTGTATTCACTATTAGTGATAATGAGATCTCTAAAGAAATTATATCGGCTTACAAAAAAGGAATTAATGTTAAAATAATTTCTGATAATGACAAAAGCTTTGATTTAGGTTCTGATATCGAACAAATGGCAAATAGCGGAGTTGACACCAAAATAGACAACAGCCCCAGCCATATGCACCACAAGTTTTGTATTATAGACAAAGACACTTTAATTACAGGAAGTTACAATTGGACAAGAAGTGCTGCTGAACGAAACCAAGAGAACATACTCATAAACAAAGAGCCTCAAATAATTAAAAGCTATCTGAAAGAGTTTGATAAACTATGGAAAGAACTAGATAAATATTAAACATCAATAACAAAATAAAAATGACTGAAAAAGAAAAATTGTATGATGCTTTTGGCGAACTAATTTATGCTGTAGCTAAAGCTGATGGAGAAATACAAAAAGAAGAGATAGAAGCATTAAAGAGTGTTTTAGAAAACAACCATGGAGCAAAAGAAATTAATTGGTCTTTTAATTATGAAATTTCAAAAGACCACTCTATTTATGAGGCTTATTCTAAAGCAATAAATATTTGCAAAGAATATGGCCCAAGTAAAGAGTATCTCGAATTAATAAATATTTTAGAAAAAGTTGCACAATCAAGCAACGGAATCGACAATAATGAACAAAACATAATAGATAACTTAAGAAAGGATTTAACTGATCGCTTTAAGAAAGACTTAGAAGACCTTAACCTTTTAAAAAAATAGCTAATCAATTCAATGTCCACTCTCAAAAATATCATTTCATACTACAAAGATTGCTTTGAAGACGAAAATAAAGGTGGAGGCATCTGGAACTTTTTTACAACAAAAGTTGAACATCGATACCTTATCCCCAATATAGAAGAACATATTACTGGTTTTTTACCCTACACACCAATTCTGAATAAAAATGCTGATGCTTTAAGCAACGAAATAGCATACTATAAAAAAGAGAAAGAAATTATTTACGCTACGTTATTCATATTAGGGAAATACACCAATATGAATGGAAAAAAAATGCGATTAATAGCTCCTGTCATTATCTATGACTGTGAAATAATTAACGAAAACGGATACTCTTACGCTCAAGCTGACTTTAAATCTAGCTCTATAAACCCGGCTGTTTTAAGCACTATAAAATCTCAAAACCCAAAATTTGATGAGAACAAATTTTTAGAAAAATTTCCTAAAGGAGAGATAACATCTGCTAAAAGCGGAATAATAGCAAAATTACTTGACACTGCTTTTACAGATATTGATACTACAAGAATTGTAGATTACCCCAAAAATTACTCACAAACTAAGATTACCAACTTTTTTAAAAAGAACACATTTAAAGATTCGTACCAACTAGTTCCTTCATCAGGAATAGGAATATTAAAGAAATCGACACACACAAGAAGCATCCTTAATGAGCTTAATATTTTATCCGAAAAAGAGACCAATTTTTCTAAACCACTCGAATCAATTTTCATCAAAGGAAGTACTCAAAAAATTCAATCAAAAACCACCCAAATAAACCCTCCATCCTCACTTAGTATTCCACAAGAAAATGTTTTAAGAACAGCAAATTCGTTTAATATATCTATGGTAATTGGTCCGCCAGGAACTGGAAAATCATTTACTATTGCCAACCTTGCCATTGACCAAATGAGCAAAAACAAAAGCGTTTTAATTGCCTCTAAAAATGATGGAGCAGTAAATGTAATTGAAGACAAAATAAAAAAATTAGTAGACAATAAGGTAAACTGTTTTAGAGGTGGAAAAAACTCACATAAAAAAGAACTGAAAAACCGCTTACAATTTCTACTGTCAAGAAACAGTATTAGTGAAAGTCGCCAATACAAAAAAGATAATAAGAGCATACTCGAATTAGATTTTAACCAAAGAAAAAAAGACCTTAATGCTATAAATAGTGAACTTAAGTCTATCGAAAAATTGTTTTCAGAAAAAGAAATAATTGAACTAGACAGAGGATTTAAAATACATGAAAACGAAATTTCGCCTAACCTCTTAAATAAAATATCAACATACTTTATTAAAGTTGGAATAAAGCTATCCAACAACATAGACATAGTATATTTAATAAAAATATATACCGAATTAATAGAAAAACACAAAGAGGAAACAAAAAAATACATTATCGATCTTCATGAATTTAAGATCCACTCAGCAATTGTTGAAAACAGAATTATTTTAAAAAACTTTCTACAATCTCTCAGAGCTTCACACTCCGCAAGACAAGACAGATATTTTGATAGCATAGACTTTAAAGCTTTATTTAATGTATTCCCAATATGGCTAACAACTACTAAAGATATTGGAGAAATACTCCCTCTTAAAAAAGAACTTTTTGACGTTTTGATTATTGATGAAGCATCTCAATGCGACATCGCAACATGCATACCTCTTATCCACAGAGCAAAAGAAATTATTATTGTTGGAGATCCCAAACAACTCAATCATATTTCTTTTCTATCCAAAATAAGACAACTTCAACTTCAAAAGAAATACAATCTTCCAGAAGAAATGGAGGCCCTTTTAGATTATCGAAATACAAGCATTTTAGACCTTACCGAAATGACTATAGCTGATCAAGTTCAGGTTAATTTTTTAGACGAACATTATAGGAGTAAGCCTGAGATTATAGCCTTTAGCAATCAGAATTATTATTTTAACGAACTAAAAATAATGACTGATCATCCAAACTTAGAACACAACAATCTAAAATGGAATAAAACGAATGGAATAAGAACTAACAAAGGAATCAACAACGAGGAAGCTAACACCATTATTAACCACATAAAAAACATTATAAAACAAGAAGAAACACTTCCTCTTGAAAATAAAAGTACAATAGGAATACTTTCTCCTTTTAGAGCTCAAGTAAACCACATTATATCTTTAATTGAGAGAGAGATAAGTCTAAAACAATATGGCGACCACAACATACTTATCGGTACTGCACACAGTTTTCAGGGTGAAGAAAAAGACGTTATGCTCCTTTCTTTTGTGGTAGATAACGAATCTCACCCCTCCTCTTTTCACTTCCTAACTCAAGAGGATGTTTTTAACGTAAGTATTACAAGAGCTAAGAACGAACAACACCTATTCACCTCATTCAACACTAACGAACTCTCACTAAATCATACATTAAGAAAGTATTTTGAATCTATTGACATCTTTAAAAGGAAACAACATTTCTTACCCAATACAAAAGATCTTTTTTGTAAAGAGATAATTGAATACATTAACTCCCTAAAAGTAAACACCAAAATAGCTTACAGTACTGCCGGAATTACAATAGATTTAGTAGCTATTTTAGAGACTAAAGTTATTGGGTTTGATTTACTTGGCTATCCTGGTCCTTTTGAGAAAGCAATAAGCCTAAATAAGTACAAAATACTACAAAGAGCAAAAATTAAGCTAATACCAATTACTTACTCTGCCTGGACTTTCAAAAATGAAGACACCAAAAATACCATCAAAATTACATTGGAACTTTAATCCAAACTAACAATTACCTACTAATGATATTAGACTTTTTTACGACTAAATAAAAAACCTAAGCCACCTCCAATAATACCTCCTAAAATGTGAGCAAACTGAGAGATATTGTCCGCATTAAAACTATTTAAAACCTCTCCTCCAATATAAATTAAAACGATAAAGATAAAGGTTAAGGGAATTTCTTTTTGCTTCATATTAACAACTGATGAAAGCACAATAAACATAAACACAATACCACTAGCCCCAATAATACCACTATCAAATAACAGCACGTTTAAAAGACCAGTAACAAAGGCGGTAAAAAGTGTCATTAAAGTTAAAAGTTTTGTACCATATTTCTCTTCTAAAATTGGTCCTAACATTAACAATAACAAAATATTACCTATAAAATGTTGAAAATCAGCATGACAAAGAGTGTAGCTTATTAATTGGTAAAATTCTATAATGTTCAAACTCGAAGAAAGACCGAAAAAATTATTTATTAAACCTCCAGTTAACATATTTAAAAGTAGTACAGCAAGAGAAAGTAAACAAAAAGTTAGTGTAAATTTTGCATTATACTTCACTCTCCAATTACCACTATCTATTAAATTTCTTCTATTCTCCATTAGTGCTATTTTATATTATCTAATGACTAAAATACTTATAATATTGTCCTAATTAAAAAAATAGAAAACAATCACTATTTAATAATTATTTATATAAAAAATAACTACTTTACTATTTCATGAATTCTTTAAGATTATTTCAATTTAGATAAATTCTGAGAAAATATTATTTCATCCAAAAAATAAACAAAACCATGTTTATTAGTCGAATTATAGTTGTATTGATTGATAATTTAACCTTTAATTATAATTGGCATTTTGAAGCTATTTAAAGATTTAAAAGTGTTTGAAAATTCAACATCTGATTTACATATAACCATATTTGTAAACGGTTTTATTTTAAGGTATAAAACTTCTTTGTGCTCTGTCCGATAAGTGTTAAAAACATACATTTTTTAGCATGTTTTTTTATACGCTCTAATTGAAGACTGCTTTTAGCAAAAAAACCTACTTCATCTATAATAATATTTGAACTTGGAGAGACATCCTTCAAAAAATCATCAATAGTGTCTAAGTGATTGTTTTTACCTTCAGTTTTCCTAATAATTAAAAACTTAATATTTAAACATTTATTTTGATTGTGTAAATCTGAAATTTTCACCTTTTTAGATTTCCCAAAAAGACTATACTGATTAATTACTGGTTCAACAAGACCTACTATATAAAAAGTATCACAGCCCAAATATTCATTGGTGTCAATTTGGTTAGGAACGAAATAAAGGCTGTTACTTGAACCAACTGGAGAAAAATACTCTTGTATATTATTCATGCTATTCTATTTTTTGTAGTAGCCAAACTGACTGTTTTTATAAACCTATTTATTGTTTTAAGGTTAAAAAAAACAAAAGTATATTTCTTTTTGAAGAAGCTATGTATTACATGTAATTTATTTAGAAGTGTTAAGTTAATTGGATAAAATAATAGTTCTTCTATATACAACAGGGCAAACTCATACTTTTTCTTTTTCAAGGTTAGATCTAAAAAAACACTCATTAAGTGTACTTTTTATAGCTTTTGTCAGTTCGAGTGTTTCG
>CAJWVX010000009.1 GCA_913048175.1 uncultured Flavobacteriales bacterium
GTTTTAATACAACAGCACTAACCAGAGCTGATACGCTCTTAAATCGCTTTAAAACAAATAAAATTTAAAATAAAAACTCTGTTATGAAATAATCACTCTTACACTGAACAAGCTAAACCACTATGGACTGAAAATCCACAACTTTCTTAAAGTCAACTTAAAGTTACTCCTCCACACTTACTCTTCCAATATGAAATCTGAACTATTTTTATCATCAAGCTTTCTATAGTAGTAAGTATTCATATTATCATTGCATCTGCAAGATTACCTGTACCCAAACATACAAAAATTATTGCCCAAAATACCTACCTAAATATCGCTTCGTCAATAAGAAAAACTCTTGCTACAACTTCCTATATGAACTTCCTTTTAATCATTTCACCAACTCACTAATTGATTGAGATGGGAGATAATTAATCTGCATATAAATGTGACTATTGGATAAAAACCTTTCAGCATCTACACATCTTCGGATTCGAAAATCGGCATTAACAAGTTAAGATAACGAATTTAACACCCACATCCAGTCCTGTTTAAGGCTGTTTCATGTTCTAGGCTACACTATCATTTAAGCGAGACACTGCAGGCCACTTTGGCCACCTGAAGTAAACTCTCCAACAAAACATAAGTTTTTAGAAACTCATAACGAAATGCATAGAAAGCACATATCTTTAGCTGACACAACAAAGTGTTCCACGTGAAACTAATTTAATCTATCGCCCATGAAAAACCATTAATACAGAAACATCAGATGGCGAAATTCCACTTATACGAGAAGCTTGTCCAATAGTAGTTGGTTTTACTTTGGATAATTTATCTACAGCCTCACTTGATAAAGAACTAAGTTTAGCATAATTAATATCTCTATAAATCTTAATGTCTTCAAGACGCATCAATTTGTCAGCAACTTCCTTTTCACGTTTGATATAGCCTTCATATTTCATTAATATTTCAGCATTTTCTATTTCTAAATCAGTAAAATCAACAAGAGTATCAGCAAGAATCAAATTGTTTTCTTTTAATCCTACGACAGTAATATTAGGTCTAGTTACAACAGTAGATGCTTTTACTTTTTGTTTAAGGGGAGAAGATTCTAGGCTTATTAAATATGGATTTACCTCCTCAGGCATTAAACTAGTTTTAGCGAAACTTGATATTATAGAATTAATATTTAGGGCCTTTTTCTCCACCTCTTTTAGTCGACCATCATCAGCTAATCCGATTTTGTTTGACATTTTAGTTAAACGTATATCAGCATTATCCTGTCTTAATAATATTCTATACTCAGCCCTAGAAGTAAACATTCTATAAGGCTCAGTTGTTCCCTTTGTAATTAAATCATCGATCAATACACCAATATAGGCTTCATCTCTTTTCAGAACAAAAGGGTCTTTATTGTTAATTTTTAAATGAGCATTTATTCCCGCCATCAAACCTTGACCCCCAGCTTCTTCATAACCAGTTGTTCCATTAATTTGACCAGCGAAATAAAGACCAGGAATAAGCTTAGTTTCTAAAGTATTTTTTAATTGAGTAGGCTGAAAAAAGTCATACTCAATAGCATAACCTGGTCTAAACATTTTAGCCTTATCAAAGCCAGGAATCAAACGCATTGCTTTTAATTGAACATCTTCAGGCAGAGACGTAGAGAAACCATTAAGGTAAATTTCAACCGTACTCCAACCTTCTGGCTCGACAAATAACTGATGCCTTTCTCTCTCAGAAAAACGAACTATTTTATCTTCAATAGAAGGACAATAACGCGGGCCTAAACCTTGTATTCTTCCAGTAAACATAGGTGACTTTTCGAAACCAGTCTGCAAAACATCATGTACATTTTGATTCGTATAACCAATATAACAACTTCGTTGTTTAGTTAACCTGTGTTCTGCCTTATAAGAAAAAGTACCCGGAATTTCATCTCCAGGCTGCTCTTCTAAAACAGAATAATCAATTGATCTTCCATCTACCCTCGGAGGTGTTCCTGTCTTCATTCTTCCAGACTCAAAACCCAAAGACTTTAATTGCTCCGTTATTCCAGTCGAAGATCTTGCCCCAGCTCTTCCTCCACCAAACTGCTTCTCACCAATATGAATTAACCCATTAAGAAATGTGCCATTAGTCAAGATAACAGACTTAGATTTAAACTCAACTCCAACCTGGGTTTTAACACCAACACAAACATCATTTTCAACAATCAATCCTACGACCATATCTTGCCAAAAATCTAAATTTTCAGTTTGCTCTAACATTAAACGCCATTCTTTAGAAAATAACATTCTGTCATTTTGAGTTCTAGGACTCCACATTGCAGGACCTTTAGATCGATTCAACATCTTAAATTGAATAGCACTTTTATCACTAACAATGCCAGAATATCCACCTAACGCATCTATCTCCCTAACAATTTGCCCTTTTGCAACACCACCCATTGCAGGATTGCAAGACATCTGGGCAATAGTGTCCATGTTCATTGTAATTAAAAGTGTTTTAGAACCTAAATTAGCGGCTGCAGCTGCAGCCTCACATCCAGCATGGCCAGCACCAACAACTATAACATCATACTCTTCGTTCATTATTTTTGAAATTGTTTCACGTGGAACACGTGAGTAGGTTTACTGCAAATTTAGATAAAAATCCTCTTTTGCTCTCATTTTTTGTTTATCAACATCAGACTTATCATCGTAACCAACCAAATGTAAAACACCATGAATCATAACTCGATTTAACTCTTTTTCGAAAGTGCATTTAAAGATATCAGCATTCTCTTTAACACGATCAATACTAATAAAAACATCTGTATTTACTAGGTCATCTTCACAATAATTAAAAGTTATTATATCTGTTAAAGTATCATGATTTAAATGCTCAATATTCATTTTATGTAAATATACATCAGAGCAAAATATATAATTTATGTTACCAGGACACATACCTTCATTAGTTATAGTATTGGTAATCCAAGCTGAAGTTTTTAACTCGTCAAGTAGCTTAAAAGTAATATCTTCAGAAAAAAATGATATAGAACTATCCAAAACCTTAACCATTTACAACAGTGAACGTTAACCTTACAATAGTGCCATTATCTTCAAAAGAAACTTCATCAGCTAAGTTTTTCATTAAAAACAGACCTCTTCCTCTTATTTTTTCTAAATTCTGTGGCAATGTAGGATCAGGAACTGAATTAAAATCGAAGCCAGCCCCCTCATCTTTAATAGTAAACTCAACCACTTTGTTAGTTGTTTCCATATAAATATTAACCTTCTTGCTAGGGTCTAATTGGTTTCCATGAGTAATTGCGTTATTAACACCCTCAGACAAAGCAATTAAGATGTTGCCATAATAATCATCACTTACCTTGCATTGCTCGCAAAAACCCTCAATAAAGACTTCAATTTTAGAAAGGCTGTCCATTGTAGAAGGAAATTCCAATTGCTCTATTAATCCACCCTGAATCATTCGTTTATATTTTGGAAATATTGTGTGACTTTTTTCTTGTAAAAATTGTTTAAATTAGGGGGTGTGGTTTTTATCAAGTCCACCTCCTGTTCTTTTTGCTTGTTATACTCAAAAAACAATTTTGGGTTACCTTTTATAGTTTCTTTTCCCTCTTTAGACTCTCGCTTGTCATCCCACTCTCTTTCTCTGTCTGCTTTATCTGACTCTAACAAACGAGTTAAGATATCCTCTTGTCTGTTAATTGTTTGCTGCGTAATTCTCTTATTTACAATGTCAGTTTCGGTTTGTTCCATCATTTTAGAAAGCTCATTAATTCCCCCAGAACCATTACCTTTGTTTAATTTATTTAATTCTTCTCTAATTTTAGCTTGTTGAGCCGCCATTTTAGCTAAAGATTCACTCATCCCTTTTCCTCCTGGCATTCCCATTCCATCTCCATCGCCTTTCCCAGGTTTATCGCCAGGCTTTTTGCCACCAGGCTTCTTTCCTTCTTCCATAGCCTTTTTCATTTCTTCTAATTGCTTTTGCAAAGACTTTTGCATTTTTTTAATAGAGCCCATTCCGGGCTTAGGCTTTCCTTTCCCTCCAGGCTTATCACAACTACCTTCGCCAGGTTTTTGTTTAGCTTGAGCTTGCATCTGCTGCAAAGCTTCATCAAACAACAAGGCTAAATTATTTATAGAAGTCATAACATATTGTTGCCTAGTAGCTGCCATAGGAGTTTGTCTTTCAGCCATAAACTCAATGGTCTTTTCCATATTGTTATTAATCAAACCAATTTCTTTATTAATGGTTGATGCTAATTGAACAACCCGCTTACTTAGGGCAAAAAGTGAATCCTCAATCATCTTAGCATCATCTTTTAACTTTTTTTGTTCTTGAGTTACAGCTACATATTCTGGACTTTTTCTATCCATCTTTTTGTATCTCTCCATAAGATCTTCTTGCTCAAAAGACAAATGCAATAGATTATCTAAAAGTTGTCTTAAAGCATCCATATCTTCACCTTGATCTTGAGCAGAATCTTGCATTGCACCCATTTTTTGAGCCATTTCACTCATTTTTTTTGCAGCATCTTTTTGTGATTCTGAAGACTTTTTATTTTTCTTCTTATCTAATTGCTCAGAGCTTTCTTTCATGTCTTCAGAAACCTCTACTTGATCTTTTTTAGTGTCCTCCATTCCATTTGGCTTCTCCAGCTCTTTGTCCAACTCTTCCAACTTATCAAGTTCTTCTTTTACTTTCTCAAACTCATCGTTTAGTTTTTCTTGCTTTTCTTTTAAAGCCTCAGCAGCCTCTTTTTTGTTCTTCGTATCTTCTGCTAAATCATTTTGTTTATCAGCCAATTCATCTAGTTTGTTTTTTACTTCATCCAGCTTCTCTTCAAATTCCATTTGTTTAAAAAGCTCTAGAGATCTATCCAATTCTTTCTCTAAATCCTTATTAGACATGTCCATTTTCTCCATCTCATTCTCCAACATATTCTTATCCATCTTCTCCATCATGTCTTGGAGTTTTTCCATCATTTCTTTCATTTCATCTGTCATCAACTCATCAAACAATTTTTGTAGTTGCTCTTGTTTTTTAAGAATTTCTTCATTGTACTTCTTGTATTCGTTTTGTTTATTATTACTCTTTTCGTTTTCTTTCTGAATTTCACTTACCTTTTTCTGAAGTTCTTTTTGCTTCTCCATCAGTTCTTTCAACTTCTCTTTTTCTTCCCATCCAACTTTCTTTTTTTCTGAAAGTTTCTTTTTCAATTTTTCTAAATCTTTTTGGATTTGCTTTGCATCAGAAATACTCTCGCTTAAGTTTTTCTTGATGTCTTTATTACTTTTTGACGCATCTGAGTTTCTTTCATCAATAGTCTTAGATTTAAACGTTTTTAAGCTTGTTTTAGAAGACTTTCTTCCGTTTACAGCATCGTTGTCCGAAACTTTGAAATAATACACTACCTCATCTCCTGGAAGGACGTTTAATTCTTCTAAATTCCAAAAATGAAAAAACTCATCAATTGTTACTGAAGAATTAAATGGAATAGAAATTGTTATTAATTCTCCTCTATTCGGAATGGAATCTATTTCTGTTGTAATTTGATAATTAAATGATAAAGCAGAAAACCCATAATCATCAGAAACCGTTCCTTTAAAATAAATTCTATTCTCATTGGTAGAATCTAATCTTTCATCTACTTGAATTGAAGGAAACTTATCTGGCACAACTTGAATTCCGTATTGAATAGTATCTCCGAATGGAACAAACCTGTTCGATGGAATTATTGAATATCCAGTGCTTGCTTTAACAGTTGTTTCTTTATAAAAATTGTTATTAGATGGTTTCAACTCCTCGGCAACATCAGAAAACAAAAAATAAACAAGATCAGCATCTTCAGCTTTTATATTCCACTTTACTTGTGTGCCTTCAGGAAGTATTAAATCTCCAGAATTATTTAAAACCTCATTAGGCTTATTTAAGTATTTAGGATAATTTATCTTAATAGAAAAATTGGTTAAAATAGGGTTAGGAATAACTGCTAATAAATATTCTTGAGTATAAAAACCCGATGCATAGAATTTGAAATCCTTTTGTTTTTGAACATTTTTAAACGTGTAGGCATAACTTCTTTTATCAGTTTTACTAAGCGGATACTTATTTCCTGAATGTTCTATGTATATTTTATCAGGTAATTGATCTCCAGAAACAACAACCTCCATATTAAAATCTTTGTTCTTTAAAACAGACAATTCATTATTTGAGATACTGATTTCAAATGGAGCAATTGGAGCTATATAGATGTTGTGATTAACTAATCTATCAGTTCCTTCTGTAAATATTTTAGGCGAAATAATAGAAATTCCAATAATAAAAAGTAATGGAATCAAAAGATATTTTAAATGCTTCTTATTTTCAGAAAAATCAATTGCTCCTGCGAAAGCAACAGGTTTTAATTCTAAAGATTTTTGATCAATACTTGCCAATAACAAACCATTACTACTATGCAACGCTTTATGCTCTAATTGAAGGACATTAATCAATTTATCTTTTACCTCATCAAAATGATTTCCTATAATTTCTGCGGCCTGATTATGATTAATAACACGACCAAACTTGTACAATTGGAAAAGTGGTATTGCAACAAAATTGATTAATAAGTAAAGTCCTGAAAAAATAAAAAGATAGAAAAGTATTGTTCGGCCTGTAATACTAAACTGACCAAAGTATTCTGTCGTTGTAAAAATAATAAAAGAAGCCAACAACAAACTAACAGTATAAATGCCACCTTTTAGCAGCCTATTTTTATAGTACTTCCTAATAAAAGCATCTAGCTTTTCAATTAATATTTGATAGTTACTACTCACTAATTTTTCCTAAACTTTTTAAAATAGTTTTTAATTCCTCTTCTTGTTGAGTTCCAATAATAAATGCTTTACCACTATTCAATTCAACCACAAGACCTTTACTTCCTCTAATGTTATAAACGGTTCCGAACTTAGTCCATAATCGAACACCCCAACCTCCAACAAAACCGTAATCAATTACTTTTACAAATTTAATTTCTGTCCAATTTTTAAACTTACCCAAATAAGGAAGGTAACTCATCCTAATACCCTTCTCATTAATTCTTGTTTTTAATTTAAAAATGTAAAACAATATAACAAGTAAAATTACCGGGCTTGATTTTAAGGCTTGTGTAAAGTCTACAAAAACAAAATCATATACAGGAATAGACAATACCGCAACAATAATAATCCACAACCACCATTGAGTAAACTTTTGCTCTTCTATAAATTCTAATTTCATTCTACTAATTATGTGATAAATTCAGCAAAACTTGCCTTGCAAACCCATAAAGTTCGTGTTTTTTATGACACAAAAAAACTTGAACTATTAATGAGAGATTTCATAAAGAAGATTTGCTACTTGTTTTGGTGTTATTCTTTTTATACAACTACATTCTTTTCCATTCTTACAAAGTTCACAATTAGCATCAAAGACTAAAAATTTAGCTTGCTTGCCAACTGGTCTCCACCTTCCCGGATGAATTGGTTTTTTAGGACAAAACAGACCTATTGCTTTTTTACCTAAAGCAGCCGAAATATGAAGAGGACCTGTACTTGCCGCAATCAACCCATCTGCAGCAGCAATAAAACGAATGAACTCATCTAAACTTAACTTTCCAATTAGCGAGGTAACATTAGATTTTTCAAAAGGCAAACTATCTCCAATTAATTCACCTTCATCTTTTGTTCCTGATATAAAAATTTGAAATTCATTTTGAGGTAAAATTTCAATTAATTTTTTAAAGTTTTCTAGCCCCCATTCTTTAGCGCTACCTTTAGATTTTGGATGAATAATAATATTCTTTTTATCTTTATGAATTAACTCTTTAAGCTTTTCGGGTAAAGGCATCATCTTGTCAAAACCATAATAACTTCCCAAAACAGCTAATGTAAGTGACATGTCAATATTTAAAGGCTGAAGTAATTTCAAGTTTAATTGAGCCTCATGTAAATGAGAGTTTCTTCTAGAAAAACTCACTTTTTTATTACAAGTAAAAAAATGAAAAAGCCGTCCTTTAGTTCCAATTCTTTTTGGAATTTTAGCTTTTAAAGCTAATCGAGCAATCTCTTTATTCGGAAAAACATGGACTATAACATCTGCGTTAAGAGCTTGAAAAACCTCAACAATATTTTTCTGTTTTTGTAAATCATCCCAATTAACAAATTCATCTACATGTTTAGATAAACGAACCACTGGTTTAGTATATGTTCTTCCTAAAAATAGAATTTTACAATCCGGATATTTCTCCTTAATAATTCCAGCCATTGGTAGAGTTAACACTACATCTCCAATACTATCTGCTCTACTTATAATTATTCTTTTAGGAATCATTTATTCTTATTTAAGGTCCGCAGTTTTCTATATTTCATTGCTGTAGCTTTAGCTGATATTTTAGCAATTAAAAAACCAGCTTCTCCATCTAAAAACCCTTTTTTTAAAATATAATCTCTAAAAAACTTAAAGGTTGATTTATAAAATATTTTAAATTGACTACTTTTTATACCCTTATCAAAAGCTGCTTTAGAGTTTATAGTAGTAAAATACTCTACTTGCTTTAAATGATCCTCTATCGTATAATAAGAATAGTGCAAAATATCAAGATTAATACTCTTTATCTTAACATGCTTATCCATAATTACCATATCATGAGGATTATCTCCTCCCCAGCAACCTTTACTAGTATCCCAAAGCCTTAACTTCTTGTCTGGATACCAACCCGAATATTTAATCCACGTTCCACAATAATTAGTAAGACGATTAAATATATAACCATCGTACTGCCAATTATCTCTAATATTTTGTATCTCCTTTTTTAACTCTTTAGTTATAGCTTCATCAGCATCTAAAGAAAGTACATATTGGTTTTTTGCTTGAGAAACAGCATAGTTTTTTTGTTCTATATGCCCGTCAAATTTATGCTCTACAAAACGAACACCTTTTTCAATGCAAATAGCTTTAGTTCTATCAATAGAATAAGAATCTACCACCACAACATCTTTAGATAGGCCATTAATAGAATCTAAACATCTTCCAATGTTTTTCTCTTCATTAAATGTGATAATTACTATAGAGATTTCTACTAACACTTATACAAAGGTGAGAAAAAATATTAGAGTAAAGCCACTCATTTAATCGCTTTATTGAGCTAAATTGATTGACTTAAGGAGATTGAGTTTTATGCTTTTTTTAATGTAAAAGAAAATGTTGATCCAATTCCCTCCGTACTTCTTACATTTATTGTTTGGTTATGAGCCTCAATAATATGTTTTACAATAGAAAGACCAAGTCCTGTACCTCCGCTATCTCTTCCTCTATTTTTGTCTGTTCTGTAAAAGCGTTCAAACAAACGAGACAAATGTTTTTCCGCAACTCCCTGTCCATTATCAGCCACTTCAACTAATATATTATCATGTAAGTTATGAAGCCTTACCAAAGTCTCCCCATTTTCTTTTCCATACTTAATTGCATTAACAATTAAATTCACCAACACTTGATTTACTCCCTGATAATCAGCCATAACCCATAGAGCCTTAGTGGGTTCCTCTACAAATTTTAGTGTTATATTATTGGTTTTCGCACTCATTTCTAAAGAACTCAAAACCTCTTTAATCAATTCTTTTAAATCAATCTTTTGAATATTTAATTCAATAGTCCCAGATTCTAATTTAGAAATCTCATCTAAACCTTCAATCAAAGAAATCATCCTATCAACTCCTTTATTCGCTTTTACTAAATATTTTACATTGATATTAGGATCTTCCAAACCGCCCTCTAGCAATGTTAAAAGATATCCCTGAATATTAAATATTGGAGTTTTTAATTCATGAGATACATTTCCAACAAACTCTCTTCTATAACTTTCAAGTCCTTTTAATCTATCTATTTCTTCTTTATTTAATTGAGCCCAATCTTCCACCTCAGCTTGTATCTGATTCAAACTAAATTCTTTTTGTTCTTCTCCTTTTTTTAATTTGAGGCTGTGAATTGTTCTGTGAATAACTTTAATTTTTTTATAAATGAACCTTTCTACGGCAATCCTAAATCCAGTATAAGAGGCTAAAAACGTAACTGGAAAAACCAATGCGATTAATGGGTAGTTAACTGTAGACATTAAATATTCTAACGCAAAAACAAGTAAGGTAATTGAAATCGCAACAACTAAAGATATTCTTAAAGCTATTCCGTTGGGTGTTAAATCTTTCATTAATTAGTTTCTAAGATTAGAAGTTTTGTAAAGTTAAAAGTTTTAGAATGCCTATTTAATATTGTTATAAAAAATACCCTTTAACACCATATCAGGTTTCTACTGTTAAATCGTTTGTGCTTCAAACTTGTACCCTACGCCTTTAACCGTTTTAATATAATTATCTCCCAACTTCTCTCTTAACTTTCTAATGTGCACATCAATCGTTCGATCTCCAACAACAACATCTCCACCCCAAACGCTACTTAGAATAACCTCTCTAGTAAATACTTTGCCTGGTTTAGATAATAATAACGCTAATAATTCAAACTCTTTTTTAGGAAAAGAAAGTTCCTTGTCATCTTTATAAACAAGGTATTTTTCTCTATCAATCTTTATTCCATTATTTGTTTCAGAAACAGCAGCTTTACCTCCGTCAGAAGCTCGTCTTAAAATAGCTTTAACCCTACTTATTAATAATCTGGGCTTTATTGGTTTTGTAATATAATCGTCTGCACCAGCATCAAATCCAGCAACCTGAGAGTAATCTTCTCCTCTAGCACTTAAAAAAGCTATTAACACATCTTTTAATCCTTCTGTATTTCTTAATTCGTGGCACGCTTCAATACCATCCATTTCAGGCATCATTACATCTAAAATAATTAAATCCGGATTAATCTGCTTAGCAATTTCTATAGCCTCTTTTCCATTCGTAGATGTGGTAACATCATAGCCTTCCTTAGCTAAGTTATATCCTAAAAATTCAATGATGTCTGGTTCATCATCAACCAATAATATTTTTTCTTTAATCATAACGATATAATTTTTATACGAAAGTACAACCCTTGCTCCGTAAGGATGTTAATTTAATATTAATAAATTGTTTAATCCTTGTCACAATTGAGTCTTTAGGATTCTTTCGATAGTAAAAACGCTTTTCGAAAACACAAATCCTTAACATGGTCTTAAGGCAAGTATAAGATTCCTTTCATCATCAAATAACAATAGGGGTCTTTCTTTGCACCATAAATAATTATAAAACTAAAGATTGAAAAAAATGAAAACAAAAAACTTATTATTAATCGGAGTAATTACTATTGGATTACTAACAGCTTGCTCAAAAAAAGAAGGTTGTACAGATTTAACTGCAGAAAACTATAGTGCTGATGCAGAAAAAGATGATGGGTCATGTGAATACGCAGTTGAACCAACAACAGCAATAACAAGTAATATTGTTACCGTAACAGATGACGGAACAGGAACCGGAAGTACAACATGGACAAATGACAAAGTCTATTTATTAGATGGGTTTGTTTTTGTAAATTCAGGACAAACACTTACAATTGAACCAGGTACAGTTATTAAAGGAAAGCCAGGTACAGGAACGAATGCTTCTGCATTAATTGTTGCTAGAGGTGCAACTATAAATGCTTGCGGAACAGCATCACAACCAATCATTTTTACTTTTGAAGCTGACCCATTAGACGGTTCTGTTCCAGCAACTACTACAGGTCAGTGGGGTGGTTTAATGATATTAGGGGATGCTATTTTAAACACAGTTCCAAGTTTTCAAAATATTGAAGGAATTCCTACAAGTGAAACAAGAGGATCTTACGGAGGAAGCAATGATGCTGATAATTCAGGATCGCTATGTTATGTTTCTATCAGACATGGAGGAACAGATATTGGAGCAGGAAACGAAATTAATGGATTAACTCTTGGTGGTGTTGGTTCAGGAACTTCTATTCATCACATAGAAATTGCTGCAAATGCTGATGATGGTGTTGAGTTTTTTGGAGGGGCTCCAAATCTAAAACACATACTAGTTGCTAACGTTTTAGATGATTCTTTCGATTACGATCAAGGATATAGAGGAAAAGGTCAGTTTTGGGTTGCTATTGAAAATGCAAATTCTGATAGAGGTGGAGAGCATGATGGAGGAACTTCTCCAGAGGATGGAACACCATATGCAACTCCAGTAATTTACAACTCCACTTATATTGGTAATGGTTCTAGTAGAGCATTAACTTTTAGAGATAATGCTGGTGGGGAATACCATAACTCTGTATTCCACAACTTTGGTAAAGGAATTGATATTGAAGATTTAGCTTCAGGAGAAGATTCTAAAGCAAGATTAGATGCTGGACAGTTAAAATTTGCGGGAATTGTTCTTTCATCTATTGGAAGTAACAATATTGTTGATAACAACGGTACAGATTTATCTGGACACCAAAGCATTACTAATGTTAGTACAACTACAGCTTCGATTACTGGTGCTAATCCAGTTCCAGCATCAAGCTTAGGATCAGGTGTTGCTTCTGCGGATGCTTGGTATGATAATGTAACTTATGTAGGTGCATTTAACGGAACAAACTGGGCACAAGGTTGGACACTAACTTTTCCTTAATAACTATTAATTCTCTTTCGGCTTTGAACAAGGAAGCCACACAAATTATAAGCCCCCTGTAACCGCAGGGGCTTTTTTTGTTGGTAGCAATTAGTTAATCTGTAACTAACAAATACTTAACATTTGATTAACCCCTTAATTACGCAAGGGAAGTTTCTTTGCAAAATAAATAATAATGAAAATGAAACGAATAATATCAATACTAATATCAGCTTGTTTAACAGGTTCAATTTTTGCTCAAGGAACAATACAAGGAAAAGTAAATAGCTCTGACGGTGAAGAGCTAATTGGAGCGACAGTACTTCTTAAAGGAACTACTACTGGATCTATGGTAGATATTGATGGCAACTTTAGAATAACAAATGTAGTAGCTGGAACATACAACGTAATGTGCTCTTACATTTCATTCTCTTCAGATTCTGCAAAAATTACCGTTAAAGATGGTGAGGTAAGTTCATACAACTTTACATTAGGAACTTCCTCAATGGAGATTGAAACCTTTACCGTATCAGCAAAAGTTGAACGAAACAACGAAGCTTACCTACTTAACGTAAAGAAAAAAAGTGCAACAGTAATGGAGGCTATAGGCGCTAAAGAAATTGCAAAAAGAGGAGATGGCAATGCTGCAGCAGCAGCAAAGAGAGTTACAGGTTTAACGATAGAAGGTGGTAAGTATGTTTACGTAAGAGGTTTAAGTGATCGTTATAGTAAAACAACATTAAATAAAGCAGAAATACCAGGACTAGATCCAAACAGAAATTCAGTACAATTAGATCTTTTTCCAACAAGCATGATCGAAAACATGAAAGTTATTAAGTCTTTTAGTCCAGATTTACCAGGAAGTTTTACAGGAGGACTGGTAGATATTGAAACAAAAGATTTTCCTGAACAATTTACACTTCAGTTTTCAACATCGTTAGGATACAATACTGAATCTAGTTTTAAAAATGATTTTTTAACTTATAATGGAGGCGGAACGGATGCTTTAGGTTTTGATGACGGAACTAGAAATGCTCCAAGTTCAGTTCAACAAATACCTGCACTTTTTGTAGATAATGATAGGCTTTCTAAGATTAGTAAATCGTTTAATAAGGAAATGGATGTAAGTGAAAAAACATCTTTTTTAAATCAAAACTATTCCCTTTCTGTTGGTAATCAGAAAAAGCTATTCGGTAAAGAAATTGGATTTATTACTGGCTTATCGTATTCTAAAAAGTACATCCATAGACAAAATGATGCATTTACAAATAGATATGAGCTTACCGGAAATGTTGCTAATGTTAATGAGCTAAATGCTACCAGAACCTTAAGTGATAATCGCTCTCAAGAGAATGTTTTATGGGGTGCTTTTGCAACAGTTTCCTACAAAATATCTCCAAACCATAAATTAGGTTTCAACTATTTAAGAAATCAAAATGGAATTAGTACCGCAACATTCCAAGAGGGAGAAATACCAGCAGACCAAACAGGATTATTTTTTCAAACCAGAGCTTTAGAATATGAACAAAATGCTTTGAGTAGTTATCAATCAAAAGGAGAGCATTATTTTGAAGGGCTTAAGAAATTAAAGGTAGATTGGATGTGGGCATGGTCTGAGTCTAGTCAAAAACAGCCCGATTTACGGTACTTTTCTAACGATTATATCATAGAGGCAGATTCAAATAATTATAACATTCAAGCATCAATATACCCAGTACCAACAAGGTTTTATAGAGACTTAAGCCAAACAACTGGTGACGGAAAAGTAAATTTTGAGTTTAATATAAAAGAAAAAGAAGGAAAAAATTCAAAAATAAAATTTGGTAGTGCTTTCTTAATTCAAGAGCGTGTTTTAACAGAAAACCGATACAACTATAGAACCCAAGGTAATTTAAATTACACTGGAAGTGTTGCCGATTATCTAAATAACAACAATATGAATTTACCAACAGCAGGAAACCCTGTTACTGATTATTTATATATTGAGGAAGCAACAGAAAGGCGCAATAGCTACGGTGCTGATCAAGAAATATTTGCAGGGTATTTAATGGCTGATATTTGGGCTACTAAAAAATTAAGAATGGTTGGTGGTGCAAGATTAGAAACTACAAACATAATAGTTAGAAGCTATGACCAATCGCAAGAACTAGGAGAATTAAAAGAAACAGATATTTTACCTGCACTAAACACATCTTATGCTTTAACAGAAAAGACTAATATCAGAGCCTCTTTATCTAGAACATTAGCAAGACCAACTTTTAGAGAGATAGCGCCATTTGCTACTTATGATTTTTCTACCAATTGGACTATTGTAGGAAATCCAGATTTAGAAAGAACCTTGGTAGATAACATTGATTTTAGAGTTGAAACATACCCCAACTTTGGAGAAATAATTTCTGTAGGAGGTTTTTATAAGTCATTCACCAACCCTATAGAATTAGTATTTAACACACAAGCACAAAACGATGAGTTAACTTGGAGAAACATTGATAAAGCCACCGTTTATGGTGCAGAGTTTGAAATTAAAAAGAACCTTTCCTTTATTTCTGATACAGCAAACACGTTTACTGTTGGGGCTAACTTTACTTATGTTTTCTCTGAAGTTGGAATTGATGAGCAAGAGTTAGACTTAATAAAGGCAAATGATGAAAATGCTGATGAAACAAGAAGAATGTTTGGACAGTCGCCATATATCGTTAACTTCTTTTTAGGATACAATAACGACACTATAGGCCTTTCTGCCAACTTAAGCTACAATGTTTCGGGCGAAAAAATTGCAGTTGTTGTGGTTGGAGCTACACCAAATGTATACCAAAAACCAGTGCATCAATTAGATTTTAACATCACTAAAAGAATAGGGAAAAAATTTAGTTTAAAATTTAAAGCTCAAAACATTCTTAATCCTATCATTAAAAAAGCCTACGACTATAAAGAGCAAGAATACATCTTTAACTCATACAGAAGAGGGGCAACATTTAGCCTAGGTCTTAAATATTTAATTGGATAGTCTTTAAAATATGTCGATTAACGCTAAAGAATATGAGGAAAGCTTACAAAGTGCAAAGCTAGTACAGCAAGGACTCTTACCTAAGAAAAGACACTTTAATCGACTCTTTACCGATTCTTTTGTTTTTTACAGTCCTCAATATATTATTTCTGGAGATTTTTACTGGTTAGGAGAAAAGCATGGTTTAAAATACCTTGTAGTTGGTGATTGTACGGGACATGGAGTTTCTGCTGCATTACTATCAGTTTTAGCACTTAATTTGTTTGAGTATACGATTATGAACAAAAAGATAAAAAGAACCCACAAGATATTACAGGAGGTTGATAAAAGATTTGTTGAAAGCTTTAAAGCTGCGCAACTAAAAAACTATGACACTCCCTGGATAGACCTTTCTATTATTTGTATAAATGATGCAGAAAATAAGCTTTACTTTTCTTCAGCCAATAGGAAACTTCTAATTGTAGATAAAGACCAGAATTCAACTATTCTTAAAGGCTCAAAATACCCTGTAGGTGGTTGGCAAGTTGAAAAGAACAGAACGTTTGAATCACAAACTATTAGCTACTCTAAAGGAGATCAGCTATATTTAGGTTCAGATGGTTTTCAGGATCAAATTGGAGGTCCCAAGGATAAAAAATACAAATCAAAAAAATTGCACAACTTCTTAATTTCAAATAGTTACTCCGTATTAAACACCCAAAAAGAGAAGATCGAAGCAGAGTTTAATGGATGGAAGCTAAATAACAGTCAAACAGATGATGTTTGTATTGTAGGTATTAAATTATAGTTCAAGAAAATTTTGCTATTTATGCCAACTGATAACCAACTCCTTTAACAGTTTTAATTGTTTGTTCGCCTATCTTTTCTCTTATTTTTCTGATATGAACATCAATTATTCTATCGTTACTACTGGCCTCTTTTTGCCAGATACTTTTGTAAATTTCTTTTCTAGTAAAAACCTTTTGAGGATTCGTTAATAACAAATAGAGCATTTCAAATTCTTTACGTGGTAAAGTAACCTCTTCGTTTTCTTTATTTATTATATACCGACTCCTATCAATCTTTAATCCTTTATATGAAAGAATTTGAGGAATAGAACTAATAGCAGTTTGTAACTTCCGCTTTAATAATGCATGAACTCTCCGCTGTAAAATTCTGGGATTAATTGGTCTAACAATATAATCATGAGCCCCAGCCTTAAATGCTTCTATCTGAATATAGTCATCACTAGCTTCAGAAAAAAGAACAACAAAACCTGTTAATGCAGCCTCTGAGGTTAAACGATAACACAGCTCAATCCCATCAGTATTAATGATGTCTAAATCTAATAGAACAATGTCTGGATTATATTTATAAAGCTCATTAATTTGTGTCTCTCCTGCGGTAGAGTAAACAAAAACCTCTGCACCTTCATTTCTGAAGGTCTTTGTTGTGTTGTCAAGCAATTCTTTATTGCTACTAAATATACTAATTCTTGATGCCATTTCTATTTATAAAATTAATAGAACCAACAGCAGAAAGGGTTAACTTAAAGTTAAGCTAAGTTTAATATTCTTTTTTATTAACGATTTGTCCTTTTTCATCCCACATAATCCAAGTACCAACTTTCTGTCCTTTTAAATAGTTCATTAAATAACGTTTAACACCTCTCTCGTCCCAAATTTGCCACTCCCCATTCTTCTTTCCATTTGCATAAAAAGCTTCAGCCAGCTTAGTACCTTTTTGAGACCATCTTACCCATTTGCCGTTTTTCTTGCCATCCTCAAAAGCACCTTGCTCCATAATTTCGCCAGAAAAGTAATAGAACTCTACCTTGCCATTTTCAACACCATTTTTAACACCGTAAACCGCTTCTTTTTCGCCATTATCATAATAGGAAATGTAAGCTCCAGTATACTTTTTTAAAGATTTTGCGTTAACATAAACGCCTTCTTTTTTAATTATTTGTTGTCCAAACCCAAAAGCAGACACCAAAAAAAACACTACTAAAACTATTGTTCTTAATCTCATATAAACTATTTTATCCAAAAAAAATCCCCTGCGGTTACAGGGGATTTAAAAATTATACCTCTTTCTTATTTCTCATTTAACTCAACAGTAACCTTTTCGTTACTCTTTGTGTTCAAAACAACTTCTTTGTTTTTATATGCAATTAAACTAAAAGCAATAATATGCTCTCCCTCAATAACATTGTTTATTGTAAAATTGCCATCAAAATCAGTATAAACAGTCGTTTCTTTACCATCTAACCACACTTTAACCCCAGTTAGGCTTTCTTGTGCGTCAACTACATTACCGCTAATAGAACACATTTTTAATTCCTTATCACCCTTGTTATTGTTAGCAAATGCTAATGTAAAAGTAAATAGTGCTATAATCGTTACAATTGTTTTCATCTTTAATTTGTTTTTATTTATGATACAAAGTAATGGCTTTAAAACAAGAGAAACGTAAAACTAATTTTACGCTTCTGTTATGCTATTGTTAAGCAACATTAACTTAAAGTTATGTTCAATGATATGTATACTCATCTGCTAATTGGGGTTTATTGAAACGACCCTTTTTAAAAAGATTAAGAATATATATAAAGCTCTAATTTTTAAAAATAAAAATACTGTTAACATATCCTTTTTAACAAACAGAAAAATATAAAAAAGCCGAAGAGATAAATTCTCTTCGTCTTTTTTGCCTTTAAATTATTCTAATGCTCTCCAGTAATTCCTTCCGTTACATTGATTACGTGATCTCCAACTTTTTCTAAAGAATTAAACAAGTCAGCATAAATAGCAGCACTTTTAAAGTTATAATAACCTTTCTCTACACTTGCAAAATGCTCTTTTCTTAACGTTTTTCTAAACTTATTCAATGCATCTTCTTGTTCTTGTGCTTTAAGCATAGATACTCCACCATAACTTCCTTCAAGATTTCCACACATTGTAGTTAAATTCAACTCAACTAAATCAAACATGTCCAAAATATTCTTTCTCTGTTCAGGAGTAAAATACACCTTGCCCTCAATCTTACGTTCTAATCCTTTTGACATTTGATAATAGATATCGCCAATACGCTCTAAATCTCCAACAATACTTAACATCCCTCTTACTTTTATAGATGAGTTTTCACTCATTTCGCCCTGAGAAACTTTGGTTAAATAGTCCGCTACATCTTGTTCTATTCTATCAGTAATGTCTTCGTATTTTTTAACTCTAGCCAAAGTTTTGCTAACCTCTTTGTTTTCTAAATTCTCCGCAACTAAGCTTCGCACAAAACCATTCATCTTTTTTACAACATCTCCAAATTTAGACACCTCTTTTTGCGCTTCAAATAAAGACATCTCAGGTGTTGACATCATTCCTGAGTTAATATATTCTAAATGATACTCTTCATCTGCGTCTCCTTTAGATTTAACAGACTTAATAGCCAACTTAACTAATATTGGAACAAACCAAATCATAATTAAAACATTTACCAAGTTAAAAGCAGTATGGAAAATTGCTAATCCCATCGGTGCACCTTCGGCAGTCATTGGGTCTGGAGAACCTAACAAATTAATTGCTATAGATCTTACTCCATCTAAAGCAGGGGTAAACGAAATTAAAAGAACTGCCCACGTAACACCTACAATATTAAACATAGAGTGAATTCTTGCTGATCTTTTGGCGTGAACGTTTGCAGGTAAAGATGCTAACTCTGCAGTTATTGTAGTTCCAATATTTTCACCTAAAATCATTGCAGCTGCAACTTCAAAAGGAATAATACCACTAAAACAAAGCGTTTGAGTTAGCGCCATAGATGCACTTGAAGATTGAACGACAATTGTTAAAATTGTTCCAACAATAATAAAAAATATGTTACTTAAAAACCCGCTATCAGCATACGCTCCTAAAAAATTTAAGATTTCTGGATTATTCTTCACATCAGGCACTGCGTGCTTCAATTCAGATAGTCCCCAAAACAGAATAGCAAAACCAACAATAAATTGCCCAATATACTTTATTTTATTTTTTCTCATAAATAACATTGGAACTCCAATAGCTAATAAAGGAAGTGCCATTGCCGCAATTTTTACTTTGAACCCTAAAACAGCAACTAACCAACCTGTAATAGTTGTTCCAATATTTGCTCCTAACATTATACCTGCAGACTCTACTAAAGAAAGTAAACCCGCATTTACAAAACTTACAGCCATTACAGTACTTGCAGAAGAAGACTGTACCAGACAGGTAACTAAAAATCCAGTTAAAACACCTAAATATCTATTCTTTGTCATAGTAGAAAGTATTCTTCTCATACTACTACCAGCGGCCATCTGAATACCTTCACTCATTATTTTCATCCCGTAAATGAAAAAACCAAGAGCTCCAATTAATTTTAATGCATCAATAAATCCAAAATCCATTTTTCTTTGTTTTAATTTTTAGCAAAAATATTGCAGTTTTGTTATTTCCAAATAAAATCAATGTTAAGTAATTGTTAAGTATTCCATTATTAACTTTAGAATTAAGCTATACTTTTTTGATTTTGTATCCATTTAGCTACTCTCTTAAAAGAGTCTTTGTATATTTGTAAAAATGAGAATTATCAAAATAGTTGCAATTACATTGATGTTTGTTCTAATAGTTCCAACAATTATTTCTGCTATTTCATCTTTTTACAATGTTGATTGTGATCTAATATCTTGCGAAAAACCAACAGAAGAAGAGAAAGAAGAAAACAAATCAGAAAAAGATATCGATGATTTAGAAGAATATATCCTAAATCAAGGGGAATATTACTCTGAATATAAGAATAGTTTTTTTTCATATTCTTTCAGTGGCAAACACTTTATTGACATTGTTTCGGATGTTATCACACCCCCTCCAGAGTTCGGATAAAGAACTCCGAAAACTTAATTCTCCCTATTTGTGCAAATCTCCATTTGTTGATATTCAACAAAAAAATAATAATATATAATGAAAAAATTATTCAACTTCAAACACTTCAAGGGTGATCTTTTTGGAGGTCTCACTGCAGGAATTGTTGCTCTACCATTAGCCTTAGCTTTTGGAGTAAGTTCTGGATTAGGACCAAGTGCAGGTCTATACGGAGCAATATTTGTCAGTTTCTTTGCTGCTTTATTTGGCGGAACAAGTACTCAAATATCTGGTCCAACAGCTCCAATGACAGCAGTTAGTATGGTCGTAATTGCAGGTTTTATTGCTTTAAATGATGGTGACATTGAAAAAGCGCTACCAGGAATATTAATCATATTCTTACTTGCAGGATTAATGCAAATTGGTTTAGGATTTTTAAAGTTAGGAACCTATATAAAATACATTCCTAGCCCAGTAGTTTCTGGATTTATGACTGCAATTGGCGTAATTATTTTGATTACTCAAATACTACCCTCTGTTGGATATTATCCTAAAGATGATGAAGCTTATGTGAGTAAATTTAAACCTCATGCAGAAGAGGTTATTTTAGAAAAAATTCTGATAGAAGAAGAGGGAGAGGGTATTTTGGTTTTAGAAAACTTTGAAGAAACGATAAATAGAGCAAGCAAAATAACTGAAGAGCAAATATTAAGAGAATCTAAAACTTTAGCAGGGAAAGAGTCTGGTGGTGTTTTAGGAACACTTAAAGTTTTACCAAGAGCTCTGCAAAACATTAATTGGTTAGAATTGTGTTTAGCATTTTCCACTATAGTTATTATTTATGGATTTAAAAAAATTACAACAGCCATCCCAAGTACACTTGTTGCATTAATTATTGTTTCTGGAGTCGCCTATATGTTAGGCTTAGGCTACATGCCAATTCAAGAAATTCCAAGCGGATTACCAATGGTCAATTTTGGCATATTCTCAGAATTTAACTTAGGAAGTATTACTCCATATATTTTTACAGCACTTACTTTAGCTTTATTAGGAGCTATTGACTCTCTATTAACTTCTGTTGTTGCTGATAATATGACTAAAACAAAACATAACCCAAACAAAGAGTTAATTGGACAAGGAATAGGTAACTCAATTGCAGCATTATTTGGCGGTATTCCTGGTGCTGGAGCAACAATTAGAACCGTTGTAAATATTAAAGCAGGAGGAAAAACTAGATTATCTGGAATGATGGCTGGTATTTTCTTGTTGGTTATATTACTACTACTTGGTCCTATAGCCTCTCAAATACCTGCAGCAGTTTTGGCTGGAATTTTAGTAACTGTAGGAATTGGAGTTATGGATTGGAAAGGACTAAAAGCAATTCCAAATCTTCCAAGAACTGAAGTTTTGATTATGATTGTAGTACTGGTTTTATCTTCAATATGGAATCTTGTTTATGCTGTAGGAATAGGACTTGTACTTGCATCATTAACCTTTATGAAAGAAATTTCAGACTTGACACTAAAAGGATCTAATATATCAACACTAAATAATTTTAAGGAGTTAGCTGATGAAATGGGTGTTCCAGAAAAATTAAGAGAAAAGGTTGTTGTTAAAGAAATAAGCGGACCTTTATTTTTTGGTTCTACAAGTGATTTTCAAGTAATGTCTAAACAAATTCCAAATACAGCATCTGTAGTTATCATGAAAATGGGAGATGTAACCTACATGGATCAATCAGGTGTTTTTGCTATGGAAGATGTTCTAATTGACTTATGCGCAAACAGCAAAAAAGTCTTATTAGTTGACCTGCTAGAACAGCCAGAATATATGATGGGAAAATTAGGAATAATTCCAGATCTTATATCTAAAGACCAGATTTTTGAAACAAAAAAAGATTGTTTAACCTGGATAAAAAACAATATTAATAATACTATTAAATAATACTACATGGAAACATTAACAAAAGATATTCAAAATAACATAACACCTTCAGAAGCAATTGAAAGATTAAAGATCGGAAATAAAAGATATGTTTCTGGGTCAATGTTAAATAGAAACTATAGCGAACAAGTTAAAATTACTGCAGGTGGACAAGCTCCATATGCTGTTGTTTTGGGATGTATTGATTCGAGAGCGCCAATAGAACTTATTTTTGACCAAGGTGTTGGAGATATCTTTGGAACAAGAGTGGCAGGAAACATTATTAACGAAGATGTTTTAGGATCATTAGAATATTCTTGTAAAGCTGCTGGTTCTAAATTAGTTGTTGTTTTAGGTCACACTAAATGTGGAGCTGTAACATCAGCTTGTAATAATGTTGAATTAGGAAATATAACAGCATTATTAGCTAAAATTAAACCCGCAGTTAATGCTATTGGTGGAGAAATGACTCCTGATAATATTGAAACTATAGCGATAAAGAATGTTGAACTTTCTTTAGAAAGAATAAGAAAAGAAAGTTCAATTTTAAATGAAATGGAACAAAGTGGCGAAATTAAAATAGTTGGTGCTTCTTACTCAGTTGAAAATGGAGAAGTTACTTTCTTATAAGAAATGCTAATAAACAAAAAGACCAGCAAAATTTGCTGGTCTTTTTCTAGTTTTTTTACTTTGTTAGAAGTGCAAGTCAAATTGTAATCTGAAAATTAATTGACTGTCAGGACTATCTTCAATAGTAGAGTAAGTAACATCAGATTGCACTTTTAATTTGTGTCCTTTAAAGAACTTTGATAAACCAAAAGTGTACTGAGTTTGAGCATCTATTCCGGTAATGTCTTTATTCCATTCAGTTAAAGTATATCTGCCTGCAACTTCCCAATTATTTTTAAACATATATCCCATTTGTAAGTTTGCTCCTTTTCCAACTGAAACAACTTCACCAGTCTTAGTCCCATCAATATTTGTAACACTATCTTGTTGAGCTGATCTAAAAGCATATTCTCCCATCAAAGAAAAACCTCCATACTTAAACATCATATCAGCGAAAATAGTTGTTATATCAGTTTCAAAATAACCTTCTATATCGTCTCCATTTACATCTATACCGGTAATATTTGTCATGTAGCTTCCTTGATTACTTTTTGTTTTAACAGCTCTGCCGTTTAAATCATAAGTTCCGCCAATAGATAGCTTAGGCGTAGATTCTCGTTTTACAGAAGATCCTATATAATCACCTTTACTTTCAAAATTTCCGAAAGGTAAAACCTCTAATCTACTTGTATATTGATAACCTCCAAGATTGTCTTGTACAACATTTCTACCTTCTCCTTGAGATACAGAAATAATCTCTTTTATAAGAAAATTTTTGCCAATTTTAAAATAGTGTCTTAATTGCCCACCCATATCTCTATCAATATTAAAGTTAGAGTTCAATTTAGAACGATCTACAAATTGTAAATTAGCAGAAGAAACAACACGCTCTCTATTACCTGGTAATTTGGTTTGACCAGCCCAAAGAGTAAAATTTTTGTAAAAATTCCACTTTACAACAGCATCTAATATCATTTTTGGTGCGTTATTATTTCTATCACCAACTTTTCCTAAATCTTTGTTTGATAAACCTAACTCCAACTTATACTTAAGTTTTGGACTAAAGGCAAAACCACCAAATTTTAACCTTGCTCTTCTTATTAAGAATCTTGATCCTTCGGAGCTTACTCCATTCTTATCATTTACATTCCATTCTCCAGTATATAATGATTGAATTCTAAAAGCAAATTTCATACTGTAAGAACTATCTTTTGCTATTACATTATAAAGTCCTTTACCAAACTTATTATTGGTTACATCTTGAGCTAAAACTGTTGTTGAAAAAGCAAATAATGCTAATACTAATTTAATCTTATTCATCTCTTTAATTTCTTGTTATCTATTTTATCGATATCAGACAAAAATATCGAGCTAATTAGAACATAGCGTTACTAGATGGTTATTGATATGTTAAGTTTACGTTAACAATAATTAATTAGAAATAAAAAAAGCGAACTATAAAAATAGTTCGCTTAATTATGTAAATAGGTTATAAATTAACAACTAATTTTTGCTATTCTATCTGTATGTCTACCACCTTCAAAATCAGTTTTTAAAAATATATCTATACAATTTAAAGCAGACTCTTCAGTCATAAATCTAGCTGGTAAAGCAATTATATTTGCATTATTATGTAATCTAGCCATCTCAGCAATATCTACTTGCCAACAAAGAGCAGATCTTATTTCTTGATGTTTATTAGCAGTCATATTAATACCATTACCACTTCCGCATATTAAAATTCCTAAATCAACACTTTTTTCAGTAACAGCATTTGCAACAGGATGAGCAAAATCAGGATAATCTGCTCTATCATCGGAAAAAGGACCGAAATCTTTATATTTAACATTAATATTATCTAAATGTTTTTTAACAGATTCTTTTAAATTAAACCCAGCATGATCACTACCTATAGCTACCTTAGTTACTTCCATTTATTAATTTTTAGAGTTATTAACACCTATTTTAATCAAAATTATTAAAGTGTTGAATATTAAGACTATAAAATTAACTATAAACCTGTTGAAAACTATAATAACTTGTTGTAAAAAATAAAAACTTTTAATAGGAATATTCAATTAAAAAATCAGGTGATACTTCAATTGATTTAAACAAATTTATATCATTTTTTTATAAGACCATTTATCAACAAAAAATGAACTCAAATTTAACATTAAAAGAATATAATATTATTAAAATGGGACTAATTAACAACATGTTAATAACCATCTTATTTAATTATTTATCAAACAGTTATAATATTGATAACTACGTATTATCCTTTATAACTTTCAATAAATAGAAAAACAAAGAAAACAATTTATTAATTTTAAACTGTTTAAACAGCTATATAGTAATAGCATTTTCTTTTTATAATTTTTAAATAATATTAATATATATATAAGTGTTAATTAAAACTGTTTCCATATTTCTAATTATTCTATTTCCATTTCATTTCTTTGCCCAAGAGAAATTAAAAGATGGAGAACAAATTTTTTATTATAAAAATGGACAAATATCTAGTAAAGGAATTATTAAAAATGGTTTACCTGAAGGCTACTGGATATCATACTATCCAACAGGAATTATTAAATCTGAAGGTAATAGAAAATTAAGTTTATTAGATAGTACATGGGTTTTTTATAATAATTATGGAGATTTAAAATCTAAAATAAATTATACTTATGGAAAAAAAAATGGTTTAAAAATATCTTATAGCGATAGTTGTAATATTCTTTTAGAAGAGTATTATATTGATGATAATAAACAAAATAATAGTACTTATTTTTATGATGTAAAAGATCATAAAAAATGGAAAGAAATCAATTTTAAAGATAATATTAAAGAAGGAAAATCTTTTGAGTATGCTTTAGATGGCAGATTAATTTCAATTATCTTTTATAAAAAGGGTACTTTAATGGGCACAGAAAAAATTAATAGATATGATAAATTAAATAGAAAAAAAGATACTTGGAAAATTTTTCATGATAATGAAAAACTAAAAGAAGAAATGCGTTATAAAAACGATCTTTTAAATGGATACTATAAAAAATATGATAAAAAAGGAAGGCTTATAAATGCTACTTTATATATTGAAGGAGTTCCACAAAGTTTTACAGAAGAATTAGCTACATTAGATATTAGAAAAGAATACTATCCAGACGGAATAGTTAAATTAGAAGGTATTTATGATATTATTGGAAAAGAAAATGGACTATTTAAATTTTTTGATAAAAATGGTAAAATAGAACGATCAGAAATTTATTTGCATGGTATTATATTAGCAAAGGGTTTAATAGATGAAGAAGGAAAAAGACAAGGATATTGGGAGGAATTTTATAATAATGGAAACCTAAAATCAAAAGGAAAGTATAGAGACGGACTAAGGATAGAAAATTGGAAATATTTTTTTGAAAATAATAAAATACAACAAGAAGGAAAATATTTATCGGGAGAAAAGGCCACAGGTATATGGATGTGGTATTATAATGATGGTAGTGTTTTAAGAAAAGAATATTTTAGAAAAGGTAAAGAAGATGGAATGATGTATGAATATAATCAAAATGGTAAAATTATTACTGAAGGAGAATATATTGATGGATTAAAAGATGGACCTTGGTTTTACGAAATGGGAGATCATATTGAAGAAGGAAATTATTTAGATGGACAAAAAACTGAAAAATGGATTCATCATTATACAAATGGTAAATTAAATTTTGAAGGAAATTTTAGAGATGGAGAACCAAATGGCAAGCACAAATTTTATTATAATACTGGTAAGATTCAAAGAGAAGAATTTTATTTAATGGGGATAAAATCAGACAGTTGGAAATATTTTAATGAACTAGGAGAATTAAATTTAACTATAATTTATAAAGAAGGAAAAGAATTTAAAATAAATGGATTAAAATTGAAAAAATAAAATTTGGATTATTCAAAAAAAACAAAAAAAGATTTAATTAAGGAAATACAATTTCTTAAAGAAGACTTTTTGTGTAAAAAGGAACAAGAAGCTAACAAACAAAAAAATGTTGAACTTCATTTAAAAGAAAACGAAGAAAAATATAGAACATTATTTACTAAAAATTTAGCAGGTGTTTTTATAACAGAAGAAGAAATAATTTTAGATTGTAACAATTCTTTTGCAAAAATATTTGGATATAAATCAAGAGTAGAATTAATTGGTAAGAATGTTGAATGCCTTTATTTTTATAAAAATGATAGAGATAAATATATAGAACAACTACTTAAAAATGATTTTTTATCTAACCATATAATAAAACATAAAAATAAAAATGGTAAAGAAATATGGATTTCTGCTAACGTTTATTTAAAAGATAATAGAAGAATAGAAGGAACTTTAGTAGATATTACAGAACAGGTAAAATTTGAAGAAAATAATCGTAAAAAAGAAGAAAATTATAAAGAATTAACAGAAAATTCTCCTTACGGTGTTTGTGTACATATTGATGGAAATATAGTTTATGTAAACAAAAAAGCACTAGAAATAATTGGTGTAGATTTAAATTCAAAAAGTAATTTTTATGATTTTATTTTACCTGAAAACCATCAAAATGTTAAAGAAAGAACAGAAAGAGCTTTAAATGGAGAAGATGTACCTTTTAAAGAATTTAGTATTAAAAAATCTAATAATAAGATAATTTATATTAAAGGAAAACCAACACTATTCAATTATCAAGGTAAAAGAGCAGTTCAGGTTGTATTTAATGATATAACATTTGAAAAGGATTTATTTAAAGAAAAATTAAGGGCTACAATAGCTGAAGAGTCAAATAAAATACTTCAAAAAGAAATTAATCATAGAAAAAAAATTGAGGAAAAATTGATTGAAAATCAAAAGTATACTCAAAATGTAATTAATAGTTCTTTAGATATTATTTGTGCATCCGATAAAGAAGGAAATATAATAGAGTTTAATAAGGCTGCAGAAAAAGCTTTTGGTTATACATTAAAAGAACTCTTAGGAAAAAATATATCTATAATTTATGCCTTAAAAGAGGATCATATAAATATTAGTAAACAACTTTTAGATACAGGATCTTTTATTGGTGAAGTAAAAAACATAAATAAAAATGGTAAATTATTCACATCATATTTAACAGCTTCAGTTTTATATAACGATAATAATGAGCAAATAGGAACTATGGGTGTTTCTAGAGATATAACAGAGCTAAAAGAAGCAGAAAATCAACTTATAGAAAGTGAAGAGAGATATAAAGATATTTTAGAAAATGCTACAGATTTAATTCAAAGTTTAGATAAATATGGAAATATTATTTATGTAAATGAAGCTTGGAAAAAAACTTTAGGATATAATTCAGAAGAAATTATAGGGAAAAATATTTTTGAAATAATACATCCAGATTGTATAAATAAGTGTAAAATATTTTTTAACACCATTAATAATAGTTTAACTAATAAAAGTCATGTAGAATTAATTGAGTTTAAAACCAAAAAAGGTAAAAAAATTATTGTAGAAGGTAATGTTAGTGTAAAAATTAAAAATAATAAAGTAGAATCAACAAGATCCATTTTAAGAAATGTAACTGAAGAATTGTGGGAAGAAACAAAACAAAAAATATACAATAACATAGCTACTATTGTTGTAGAAAAAGTTGTTGCTGAAGAAATTTATGAAGGAATTAGAAAAGAGCTTGGTAAAGTAATGAATACAGAAATCTTTGTTATTTCATATTCTTTAGACGATAACATTCTTACTTTTCCTTATTATTATGACAATGTTAGATCTAAAGGTATAATAGATAAAAAAGATAGAATTAAAGGAAATGGTATTAATGAATATTTTTTAAAACAAAAAAATTCTAAACTTTTAAAGAGAGATGATTTAGATTTTATCATAAATAAAGGAGAATACAATGTTTTAGGTAAAAAATGTAAAGCTTTTGTTGGCATACCACTAAAAATTAAGAATAAAACAATAGGTGTTCTTTCTGTTCAATCTTATGATAATGAAAATGAGTATTCAAAAAAATCTATGGATATTTTGGATTTTATATCAGGAACAATAGCATTAACTGTTCAAAGAAAACAAGATCAAAATATAATAAGTAAACAATCTTATAAATTAAAATCTATAATAGAAAACAGCACACACTTATTTTGGAGCTATGATATAAATAAAGGTGTTACATCAAGTAATAAAAACTTTGTTAAATACATTAAACAAACCTATGGTAAAAATGCAGAAGTTAAAAATAGACTAAATAAAAGAGTAAGATTTTCTAATGAAGAAGAGCATACTTTTTGGAATAAAAAATATGCAGAAGTTTTTAAAGGAAATTCACAACAATTTTTATCTAAAAAACTAAATAAATACGGAAAAGAAGTTGTTAAAGAGGTTTTTTTAAATCCAATTTATAATGAGGATGGAAAAATTATTGAGGTATCAGGAATAGCTCATGATATAACAGAAAAAACAATTTCAGAGAAAAAACTAAAAGAATCTTTAAAAGAAAAAGAAGTTTTATTAAAAGAAGTTCATCATAGAGTTAAAAACAATTTACAGGTAATATCTAGTATTTTAAATTTACAATCTTCTTATGTTAAGGATGAAAAAATACTTGATATATTAAGAGAAAGTCAAAATAGAATTAAGTCAATGTCCTTTATTCATGAGAGTTTATATCAGAATACAGATTTTTCAGAAATAAATTTTTCAGAATATATAGTAAGTTTATCTAAAAATTTAGTACATTCATACGGTATATATGATGATTTAATCGATTTAAATATGTCAGTTGGAAATATATCTTTAAATCTTGATCTTTCGATTCCTTGTGGACTCATTATAAATGAATTAGTTTCAAATGCTATTAAATATGCCTTTTTAGACAAAGAAAAAGGAAAAATTAATATAAAATTGTTTGAAAAAAATGACAATGTTCATTTAATAATACAAGATAATGGCTTAGGTTTGCCAAAAGAAATAAATTACAAAGAGACAGACTCTTTAGGGCTGCAATTAGTAATAACATTAGTAGAACAAATAAGCGGAACAGTAAAACTGGACAACAATAAAGGAGCGAAGTTTACTATTATATTTAAAAAAGAACAATAATGTCAAAAAACAACATTTTAGTTATAGAAGACGAGGCAATCGTATCTAAAGATATACAACAAAGCTTAAAAAAATTAGGTTACAATATTGTTGGATCTGCCGCAACCGGAGAAAAAGCGGTTGAATTAGCAAAACAAACAAAACCTGATTTAGTTTTGATGGATATTATGCTAAAAGGAGAAATGAGCGGAATAGATGCAGCAGAAAAAATTAGAGAAACATTAAATGTTCCTGTTATTTATTTAACGGCTTATGCTGATGAAAATACTCTAGCAAAAGCTAAGGTAACTGAGCCTTATGGCTATATTATTAAGCCATTTAAAGAAGTTGATTTACATACATCTATAGAAATGGCACTTTATAAATACTCTAAAGAAAGAGAGGTTATTAAAGAAAGAGATTTTCTTTATTCTTTAGTTGAAAACAATGAATCTGAAGGAGTTATTTTTGTTAAATCCAATTCAAGATTAGTAAAGGTTAAAACAAATGAGATTCTTTTTGTTGAAGCTTTAAAAGATTATGTTGTTGTTAATGTTGGTGATGTGAGATATACTATTCACTCAACAATGAAAGAAATACAAAAGAAATTACCTACTAAAGAATTTCAAAGAATTCATCGCTCCTATATTGTTCGTTTAGATAAAATTGTTGCAATCGAACAGCCAAATATTGTTATAGAGGGTGGTAAAAAAATGTTGCCAATAGGAGGATCTTATAAAGAAGAGCTTTTTAGCAGAATAAATTTAGTTTAAGTTCTATTAATATAGTGGCTACTTGCCTGTGAAATTGAGGTTACAATTAAGTCGTTTATACAAAGGTTTTTTGGAAGTGTAGTAACATAATATATTATGGAGGCAACATCTTTTGCAGACATAGGTTCATAACCTTTGTAAATTTGTTTTGCTTTTTCAGTATCGCCATGTAGTCTTACCTCAGAAAATTCCGTTTCTGCAGCTCCTGGGCATATTTGAGATACTTTTATTCCTTTTCCGAGCAAATCTATACGCATGGATTTTGATAGAGCGTCTACAGCGTGTTTTGTGGCACAATAAACATTTCCTTTTTCGTAAGATTCCTTACCTGCTGTTGAACCAATATTTATAATGTGACCACTTTTTTCTTTTATCATTAATGGCATTATAGCTTTAGAAACATATAATAGTCCTTTTATATTGGTATCTATCATTTTTTCCCAATCATCAAGCAAGCCATCTTGTATTTTGTTTAAACCACTAGCTAAACCAGCATTGTTAATTAACACATCAATTTTTTTATTAGATAAGCTACTCACCGCAGCGATTACTTCTTCATTTTTTCTTACATCAAAACAGAGTGTGGTAACTTCCACATCATATTTTTCTTGTAGAGTTTTTGATAAAATTTCAAGTCTATCTTTTCTTCTACCAGTAATAATTAGACGATGACCTTTTTCAGCAAAAATCGATGCAGATGCTTTTCCAAAACCAGAGGTAGCTCCAGTTATAAATATAGTTTTAGACACTATTTAATTTCTTTTAAAGCGTTTATAATTAATGTTTTTAAATGAGAACGATGTGCCTTTGTAGAAATATCTCCGGTAGTATTATTTGCTGTTTCCTGAATTTTCTTTAAATTGTAAACAGCCATAGATTGTGCAGAAGAAACATATCTTTTACTTTTTGTACCAGTTACCATTGCTATTAAAGTCTTAGTATATTCTACTTGAATATTTTGTCTAAATGAATTAACACTTTCATTAGCATCAGCTTTAAAAATTGCATTATTTAAATCAGTCATCATATCAGATAATTTATATTCATTTCCATACAATTCAGAATCAACAATTCGCTGAGTTGTATTTGGATGTAATACATGTGCTAAAACATTTTTTTGATATGTTAAAACTTGTTTGTGTATTTTAGGATCTTCAGGACCTCTAAAAAAGTCATAACCTCTTCTTTGTAACGCTAAATAATTAAATAAATCATTTGGAGCATTAAAAGCATTTGGAGCAAAAACATTTTTGGTTAACGTTTCCATAGCTCTTTTTTGATCAATTAATGAAACAGGAATGTAAGGTTTTGTTCCACCTTTTTGTCCAACCATAGCACGATCAACATAAATACCACCAATGAAACGAGAAACAACATTTGCCGCAGTTCCTCTTTGTCTACTTAAAACATAATAAACACGTCTTAATTCCTGATAAGATTCTCCTTCTTTAGAAAAATTAGATTTAACATCTTTCATCATATTATCAACTAATTCAAAAATATTGTTAGAATAGGTAATTTGATCATTAGATAAATCACCAATCATAACTCTTGGATCAATTGCCTTACCAGGAGATCTCATATCATCAGCATCGTTACCAAAAATTAAAGCTGCTTCTGTTGATCTATTTAATAAAATGTTCTTTTCTGAATCCGACTTAAATGGAGTATAACCAAATTGAACTGCCCAAACATCATATGGGCCTACAGCAACATCTACATATTGGCCCTGTTTATTTCTATCTTTAGTTAAGTTAATAGCTGCATAATCCATTACAGAGCCTGTAAGACATTTTCCTTCAATAAATGAAGCATCAGCTAGTTGTGCAGGAGAAAACAACTGACTTGCTTTCATATTGTGATTTAAACCTAGCGTATGACCAACTTCATGCATTATTAAAGCAATCATAGATTGCTCTTTCATCTTTTTTAACTCTAAAGGAGAAGCTCCTTCTGCTGCTAATACAGAAGAGGCAAACATTGTATTTTCGTGCATAACGTGACCTAAAGAACAAGTCATTTTATTTATGTCTTTTTCAAATGACGGAGCTTCAAACTCTTTTAAACTTGAGGACAAATCAAAAATCTTATCATACATAACTCTATTTGTGAAGTGTACATATTCTAACATAATATCAGCACCTAATATTTCACCTGTTTTTGGATTAACAAAACTTGGCCCGTATCCACCAAATGGAGCACGTGGAGAAGAGGTCCATCTTAACACATTGTAACGAATATCTCCAGCATCCCAATCTGCATTATCAGGTTGTAATTTTACTTCCATAGCATTTTTGAAACCAGCTTTTTCAAAAGCAACATTCCATTGTAAAACAGCATTCTTAATTGTTTCTCTCCACTCTAAAGGAGTAGAGTTTTCCATCCACCAAGTAATCGGTTTTACAGGTTCCGAAATAGCTGCAGTAGGATTTTTTTTCTTTAAGTTCCAACGATGTACCAAGTCTCTGTATGGTACAGAGCCTATTGAGGTCATATCTGTAACTTGAGTTGTAAAATAACCAACGCGAGGATCATCAATTAAGGTTTCATAATCATTTTCAGGCATTTTAATTAAACTATGAAAAACCTTTATACTAACATTCCTACCATCAGAAACAGCTCTAGAACCTCCATTTAAAACAGTTCCTTTAGAGTAAACATACTCAATTGCTAAATCTGTATTCTCGGGGTAATTTCTTATTGAATTAACTTTTGTCTTTTCTTTATCTAAATTACCTAAAGAAAATGCTGTAGGAGACTGTTTTGGATACTTTGGAGGTTTAATTTGAGAAAAAGTTTCTTTTAAGAAAAGGTTGTCAGCATTGATTAAATACAATCCTTTCTCTTCGTCAACTCCTTCAATTTTTAAGCTAGCCATTATTCCTGCACTCATATTTGCAGAAGCGGATTTTGATAAAGCACTTTTTGGATCGAAATAAGAAGAAGTATTTTGAGTAATAAACTCTATTTTATTAAAATATTTTTCAATTTTAAACACTTTAGAGCCCCTGTACGAACCTCTAAAGCTACCTGCGTCTAAAACTCCATCAGCAACCTGGCTAAAATAAATATATTCCTTTCCTATCTGATCTTTGCTAACAACCATTTTTATAGCACCAGTAGTTGTGTCTTGATACAAGAGAAATAAGCCGTCTATTTTTTTGTGCCTCTTTGTTAATTCACTAATTTTTTTTGGAGAGTCTTTATCCTTTTTTGGAGTCTCTGTTTTTGATTTTTTATCACCTTTTTTTTTCTTTTGTGCTGAAGCAGTACTAAAACTTAAAAGTAAGATTGATACAAGCCCAAGGCTAGCAATTTTTAAAGAATTTCGGTTATTCATAATATTTATATATGATGGGTTTTCAATGTTAAATGTAATAATTAATTGGGAGGATAAAAATCAAGAAAGGATGAGTGGTTAAAATTCTAATGATTAATAGTTGTCAATAGAGAGTAATATTAAGGTGCATGCCTCTTCTGTTTTTATACCTTTTTTTGAGGCAAGCCTAACAAGTTCTTTGTTTTCTGTACCAGGATTAAAAATGATACGTTTTGGATTAATGGTGTTAATGATATAGTCATAATATTTAGGCTGGTTTTTTGGACCAATATAAAGTGTAACAGTATCTATATTTTCTAACAATGGTGAGTTTGTTAAAATTTCTTTAACACCAATTTCTCCATCTCTTAAACCAACAGGGAAGACTTCATGTTGATGTTCTGACAACATTTCAGTTGCTTTATATGCATACCTCTCAGGGTTTGGGCTTGCGCCTAATATTAAAGTTCTTTTATTCATATTACAAATTACATTATTTAAAAGTATTAACTTTTTGTTTAATAAATTTCATTATGGCATCGTTTGAGTTTAATTAGGGAACCCATTTTTTGTGGAAATTTAATTTTTAAAACAGCATTAACTAACACATTGTATAAAGCATCTCTAATTTTGAGTTAAAAGTTCTCAAAGAGGAAGTTTGGGTTGGTCTATTCTTTTTTTGATCTATTTTCAATAGACACTTAAAGGATTAAATCTAAGAATAATTCCTAAGGATAAGCCATCTATAAGTTTTTAAAATTTATATCTATATTCATGAATAATTTGGTTAACCAATTTATAAAATTTGATAAAGCCATAAAATTGAATTACTATTAACATCAATAGTTATAATTTAGGATATTTTTATTCATTTAATTAGACTTAATAGGGAATAAGCTTTATAATAATTTAGTTTATTTAAAAACTTACAACTTAAGTGGATTTCTCATGAGCGATAACTAAGTAAATAAAATTTCAATTATTCTTTCGAGTAAGGGTTATTTATTCTGCAACAAAAATATTTGTCAGATCTTTATCTCTAATAATAATTTTTTCATTGTTCTTGTGCTTCACTTTAACCTTGTAACACTCGCTAGAGGCACTATGGTATAACGTTTTGTATTTAATAGACCACTCCTCAAAATTTATGTTTAACCGCATTCTCCAATCTCCCGTTTTTCCTTTATTTATATACAATGCTTTCTTTATACCATCAAGACTTATAAATACCAGATAATAATTCTCTTCAGGAGATAGTTTAACATTATATTTAGATCTAGATTTTAGAGTTCTTATTTTAGACCAATTATTATTATTTTCCTGAAAAATTGTAATATCTGCTTTTTTGTTTGCCAATATTTTACCACATAATTTAAAATGACTTTTTCCTTGTGCTGAAGCATTTCCTATACCAACAGCGATTATCAATATAATTATTGATAAAATGTATGTAACTGATTTTAAATTTTTCATAACATAAAAGTGTTCGTTAATATTTTTATGAACTCTATACATATAATAATGGTGCCAAAAAGCATATTCTCCAGATTATCAGGTTTTTATGTTTTTAATTATCAAGAATAATGTTTCTTTTTGAGAGTAAATTCCCAATAAATGTAAAAGTTTGTCTTTTTTACTGAGTTTAGGAATATCTAGTATTGTTTTGACATTATTTAGTAGCTTATAACTTATATTTTGGGGTTATGGAAAAGAGGAAGGATGATGATTAATTTAAGAATTTGCTTACAGAGCGAACAATTTCAGTTAGAAAAACTAAATAGCTGAGTATAGAATTTATTCGGGCTTAACAAGAGTATGTAAGTGTGAAGATGCTGATATAACTGTTGGTTTGTCTAAGAAAAGAGTCTTCTTAATTATTAGAATTAAAACGGTTAAAGAAAGAAGGTTGAATGGAGTTTTATATATTAAAAAAGGTAGTTAGACTCTTGTCCAATAACGAGCAGTGTGTTATAAATTCATTTTAAATAATGAAGATAATTAACTACATCAGAAGATCTGGAAGTCAATGATATATAGAAGATATGCTATTATAATTCGATAAAATCCAACGATTTGCGTGTTTATACATTTGATTATTAATGAAGTAAATGGGTTTAAAAAGTGTTTTGTGAATCAAATTTGTTGTAAAAACAGAATCTTAAAATTCGTCAATAGCTAATAACGGTTTTAATGGAGTTTTTAGTAGTTTGAAATTAGGATAGAATTGGGTGTCAGATATTACCTATATTCGAGTTAACGATTATTGGATTTATTTAATTGTAAGAGTTGAATTATTAGACAGTAGAAAACACAATAATGAACGCAAGGTTTACTTCAAGATGAAATAGGAATGTCATTAATATATTTATTTTGCATTCGAATAATGCTAGTAAATCTTAGTGATCATTGAATACCTGAACTTGAGACAAGAACTGATGAATAAAAAAATGTAAAGACTTTAGACAAAATAGGAATAGGCAAAAGAAAAAGAATAGTGTTTTGCATTTTATAAAGCGAGATAGTTTTTATAAAAAAAGCCTCGATTTATCGAGGCTTTTTTTATAAATAAATAAATCAATTATTATTTTTCTGACGTAATAGAAGCCGTTAAATAATCTTTATTCATTCTGGCTATAAATTCTAAAGAAATTCCTTTAGGACACTCTACTTCACAAGCTCCAGTATTTGTACAATTACCAAAACCTTCTTTATCCATTTGATCAACCATATTTAAAACACGTTGTTTTCGTTCTACTTGACCTTGTGGAAGATAAGAAAATTGAGAAACTTTAGCGGCAACAAACAACATTGCTGAAGAATTTTTACATGTTGCAACGCAAGCACCACAGCCAATACACGTTGCAGCATCCATTGCTTTGTCAGCCATTGGTTTTGCAATAGGCACTGCATTTGCATCTTGTGTATTTCCGGAAGTATTAACAGAAATAAAACCACCCGATTGTTGTATTCTATCAAAAGCACTTCTATCTACTACTAAATCTTTTAACACGGGGAATGAACCAGATCTGAAAGGTTCGATATGAATCGTTTCACCATCTTTAAACATTCTCATGTGTAATTGACAAGTAGTTACCCTTCTATCTGGACCATGAGCTTCCCCATTAATGTATAATGAACACATTCCACAAATACCTTCTCTACAGTCATGATCGAAAGCGACAGGTTCAATTCCTTGAGTAATTAATTGCTCATTTAATACATCAAGCATTTCTAAAAATGAAGCATGTTCAGAAATTCCAGTAACAGGATATGTCTCCATAGATCCCTTATCATTTTTATCCTTTTGTCTCCAAATTTTTAGCGTTAAATCCATTTTTTTTAATTTAAAAAGTGAACAATTAATAAATTTTGTAATTATGAAATTACTTCATTAAAAAATTGCCAAATTATTTATAAGAACGTTGTTTCAGTTCAATATCATTAAATTCTAATTCTTCTTTATGCAGAACAGCATCTCTGGGATCTCCTTTATATTCCCAAGCAGAAACAAATGCAAAGTCTTTATCGTTTCGTAATGCTTCTCCTTTTTGTAAACCGTCTTTTTCAACAGACTCCTCTCTAAAGTGACCACCGCAAGATTCTTCTCTTTCTAAGGCGTCTTTAGCAAATAACTCTCCTAGCTCTAAAAAGTCTGCAACCCGACCTGCTTTAGCTAACTCTGAGTTTAATTCGTAAATTCCTCCAGGAATACTAACATTTTTCCAGAAATCTTCACGAATTGCTTTAATCTCATCCATTGCTTCTTTTAACCCTTTCGCATTTCTTGACATGCCAACTTTATTCCACATTACCTCACCTAGTCTTTTATGAAAAGAGTCAACAGTTTTGGATCCTTTTATAGCAACCAATCGTTCTAGTTGATCAGTTATTTCTTTAGCAGCGTCATTAAACTCAGGTAAATCAGTTGATATTGGTCCTGTTCTAATATCATTAGCTAAATAATCGCCAATAGTATAAGGTAAAACAAAATAGCCATCAGCTAAACCTTGCATAAGTGCAGATGCGCCTAATCTGTTAGCTCCGTGGTCAGAAAAGTTTGCTTCACCAGCAGCGTAGCAACCAGGGATTGTTGTCATTAAATTATAATCACACCATACCCCACCCATTGTATAGTGAACAGCAGGGTAAATCATCATTGGTGTTTTGTACGGGTTTTCTGCAACAATTTTCTCATACATTTGAAAAAGGTTACCGTATTTTTCTTCAATAATAGCTTCGCCTAGTTCTAAAATTTTATCTTCTGTTGGACTGTTAAGTCCTAAAATATGAGCTTTTTCAGAACCATAACGATTTATAGCAGCTTTGAAATCTAAATAAACAGCTTCACCGGTTTCGTTAACACCGTAACCAGCATCACATCGTTCTTTAGCAGCGCGAGAGGCAACATCTCTTGGAACCAAGTTTCCGAAGGCAGGGTATCTCCGTTCTAAATAATAATCTCTTTCATCTTCATTTAATTCCGTAGGCTTTTTCGTGCCTTGCTGTATTGCTTTTACATCTTTTAAGTTTTTAGGGACCCAAATCCTACCATCATTTCTTAATGACTCGGACATTAATGTTAATTTGGATTGGAAATCTCCAGCTCTAGGAATGCATGTTGGATGAATTTGTGTGTAACAAGGATTCGCAAAATAAGCACCTCTTTTGTGCACTTTCCAGGCTGCACTAACATTTGAACCCATTGCATTTGTCGATAAAAAGAATACATTACCATATCCACCAGATGCAATTACAACAGCATGAGCAGAGTGTTTTTCAATTTCACCAGTAATCATATTTCTAGCAATAATTCCTCTTGCTTTTCCGTCAACTTTAACAACGTCCATCATTTCATGGCGGTTATACATGGTGATTTTTCCTTTTCCAATCTGCCTATTCATTGCTGAATAAGCTCCTAATAAAAGTTGTTGTCCTGTTTGGCCTTTTGCATAAAAGGTTCTAGAAACTAAAACCCCACCAAATGAGCGGTTATCAAGTAATCCACCATATTCTCTTGCAAACGGAACTCCTTGAGCAACGCATTGGTCAATAATATTCGTAGAAACTTCAGCTAAACGATAAACATTGGCTTCTCTTGATCTATAATCTCCACCTTTAACGGTGTCGTAGAATAAACGGTAAGTTGAATCGCCATCATTTTGATAGTTCTTTGCAGCATTAATACCACCTTGAGCAGCAATCGAGTGTGCTCGTCTAGGAGAGTCTTGATAGGCAAAAGCTTTAACAGCATATCCCATTTCCGCCAAAGAAGCACAAGCTGCTCCTCCTGCTAAACCAGTACCTACAACAATAATGTCTATTAATCTCTTATTTGCTGGATTAACAACATTGATATCATTTTTATGTTTTGTCCACTTATCCTTTATAGGACCTTCTGGAGTTTTTGAATCTAATTTTGACATATTCTAACCGTTAAAAAGATTAATGAGAAGTAAGTAGGTGGAAAAGTGCAATGAAAACAAATCCTGAAGGGATTCCTATTGCATAAATATTTCCTAATTGCTTAATAATTGGAGTATACTTATTGTGGTTAAAACCAGCGGATTGGAAGCTGGATTGAAACCCATGTAATAAATGTAATCCTAAAAATATAAACGAAGCACAGTAGATCCCCACTCTAATTGGATCACTCATTTTATGAACTAAGTGAGGAAAATATTTTGTTGGTTCATCCCATTTTCCTTCAATAAATTTATCAATGATTTCTGGAATCCAAAAGTCATAAAAATGTAAGCCTAAAAATAACATGACCATAATTCCGGTAATAATCATATTTCTACTCATCCAAGAAGAATTTTCACTTGGCTTATCCATTGCATACTTAATTGGTCTTGCAGCTTTGTTTTTAAAGTCTAAGTAGATACCCATTCCTAAATGAAAGACTACTCCAAACAATAAAATGGGTTGCATAACAAATTGAATTAAACCGTTTGTTCCCATGAAATGGGAAACTTCATTAAAGGTCTCCGAATTAATTACAGATAAAAAGTTGATAACGAAATGTTGAAGTAAAAATATTAACAAGAAGAAACCCGAAAGGGCCATTAAAATTTTTCTACCAACGGAAGATGTTGAAAATCCTTTGCTCATAGGGTGCGATGTTTATTGTTTAATAAATAAGTTTGGCAAAGGTAAAAATTGTATGGGACGTTACAAGGCTTCGTTGTCGTTTTTTTGGCTTAGGGCTTATTTAGAATCAATCAAGATAGTAAAATACAAGTTTGTAAAATCTTGGACAAGGTTTAAGTTTAAAAATGTTGAATTTAGCAATGAGTTAAGAAAACAGTTAAAATGAAAACATTACAGAAAGAAGTTAATCAATTATCGAAAGCTGCTTTTCAGGTGAAAACTCTTGAAAAGACTAATGAAATTAAGTTTGCTGAGAAGTTGAAAGGACTAAATCTTTTTCCACTAAAACCTACAATAATAGAAATTCTTCAGATTAATTTAGGGAAACTGTGTAATCAGGTTTGTGAACATTGTCATGTAGATGCCGGACCAGACAGGAAAGAAGTAATGATTAAAGAGGTGTTGTTGCAATGCTTAAAAGCTGCAAAAACAGCAACAATTCATACTGTTGATTTAACGGGCGGAGCTCCAGAAATGAATCCAGATTTTAGATGGTTTGTCTCCGAACTATCTAAGCTTGGTAAAAGGGTGATAGTAAGAAGTAATCTTACAATTTTAACATACAAAAAGTACTTAGATATTCCACAGTTTTATGCTGACAATAATGTAAACGTAGTTTCTTCAATGCCCTGTTACTCTAAATATAATGTAGATAAGCAGAGAGGAAATGGTGTTTTTGAAAGATCTATTCAGGCATTAAAAAGATTAAATGATGTTGGCTATGGAAAAGAAGGTTCTGGGTTAGAGTTAGATTTGGTTTTCAATCCTGGAGGAGCTTCTTTGCCTCCAGAACAGGAAGCTTTGGAACTGGATTATAAAAGAGAGTTAAAAGAACTTTTTAATATTGAGTTTAACAGTTTATACACGATCACAAACCTTCCAATAAGCAGGTTTTTAGATTTTCTTATAAAAGAAGAAAAGTATGAAGATTACATGAACAAACTAATTGAATCGTTTAATCCAATTGCTGCCGAAGAAGTGATGTGTAGAAACACGGTTTCTGTTGGTTGGGATGGCAAACTTTTTGATTGTGACTTTAATCAAATGTTAGAGTTAGGTGTTGCTTCATCTTCACAAAACATAGAAGAGTTTAATAGCGCTGAGCTCGTTAACAGAAATATTATTTTAGGACAACATTGTTACGGGTGCACAGCTGGTGCAGGATCAAGTTGTCAGGGAAGTTTGGCTTGATTTTTTGTCATCTTGAACCTGTCGAAGGGCAGAAAAATACAACTCCATGAAAAAACAATTTATCATAATTCTTTTTTTAGGTTTCACTTTAAGTGTTGCTTCCCAGAACTACGTTTCGTTTGATGAAATGAAAGAGAATATAGTTTCTAAGACAATTCCTTTAATTAGTGTTCAAGAACTTAAAAAAGTAGAAAACACTAAAGCGAAATTTTTGTTAATTGATACTCGGGAAAAAGCCGAATATGAAGTAAGTCACATTAAAGGAGCAAAATTTATAAGCTATGATAATTTTAACATTAAAGACTTAAAAGAAGTTGATAAAGAAACAATTGTTATCGTTTATTGCTCTGTTGGCTATAGAAGTGAAAAAGTAGGAGAGAAGCTGAAAAAGGAAGGGTTTAAAAAAGTAATGAATTTAAAAGGAGGAATTTTCGACTGGGTAAACTGGGGTTTTCCTGTTTATGATATCGAAGGAAATGAAACTGAAAAAATACATGCTTATGATAAATCATGGGGAAAATGGTTAACAAAAGGAGAGAAGGTTTATGGGTAAAGTATTGTTAATCGTATTCGTTAAAAATAGTATCCTCGGAAAAGTGAAGACTAGACTAGCAAAAACTGTTGGAGATAATAAAGCTTTTGAGGTTTACAAGCAGTTAGTTGATATTACCGAAGAATGCTCTCTAAAAGTAGATTCAGATAAACATATTTATTTTTCCGAAAAAGTAATTAATAGCAAATGGGTTGATGAGTTAAAGTTTGTTCAGGAGGGCGAAAGTTTAGGTGATAGAATGATGAATGCTTTTAAAAATGGCTTTAGTCAAGGATATGAAAAAGTTATATTAATAGGGTCTGATTTGCCTGATATTTCTCCAGAGATAATTCAAGAAGGATTTGAAAGACTTGAAAAAAATGAAGTTGTGTTTGGGCCAGCTGAAGATGGAGGATACTATTTAATAGGGATGACAAAATTTCAAAAGTTTATGTTTGAAAACAAACCTTGGAGCGATTGTAGTTTGCTAGAAATAACCTTAAAAGAGTTAAGAGAACAAGAGGTGAGTTATTCTTTACTCCAAACCTTAAATGATATTGATACTTTTGAGGATTTAAAATCAAGTAAAATTTATGTTGATGCGTAATTTAATTTTTTTAGCGATTGTGACTTTAGTTACTTCTTGTTCTCCTCAAAAACCTATTTCAGGTGGAGGTGTATCTTCAAATCCGGAGGTAAAAAAACAGGGTTCTAAAATGTTTGGGAAAGTGGTTGTTAAGTCTAAAATGTCATTAGATGGGAAATCAGAAATGCCAGTTTTGTATTTTGACATTAATGGAGTTGAGTATTTTATAGATTTTTCGGCTAGTAAAGTTGCTAAGGTAGATATTCAGAAATATATTCTTAAAGAAATCGATATTCTTGGAGAGATAAAGACAGAAGGCTTTTCCGTGGCACAAGGACAAAGCAGAGTTGAGCAAGAAGAGGCAAAAAAGTATGAGGGAAACGCAATTGTTATTTATAAGGTTATGGATTAATGGTTTTCATAAATAGAATGAAACGTTCCATTTTGAAATAAGTATTCTCTCTCATCAATAAAAAAATAATCGCCATTTTTATAACTTTTCAGATTAACAACATCTGTGTGTTTTGTATGAACAGAGCCATTTGTTTGTCGAGCTAAATCCATATAAGTTACATTTATTCGGTTCCCTGCACCACAAATAATAACTCTAACAGGCTTCTTAATTTGATTAATGAATTTATAGTCTCGCATTCCCTCCATGTTGTCTGCAACCAGTATTATTTGATCCGCTTCAGGGTAGTGTTTTATCCCATCAATAATTGCCTCAATATCATTCTCTAATCCCTCTCCGCCTCCAGAACCACTCCTCATACATTTTGTAGCTGTATTTATAACAGCATCAATGTTTTTGTTTTTAGTGATGTAAATACCTTTTGTTTCTAGTGGCTTTTTTTTGTTTGAACGCTTTTCATCACCATCATTAAAAAACACAAAGTATTGAGCGGTTTTGTTTTCGGCTTGTTGTTTTAACCAAACAAAAACTTGCGCACTGTAAGGAGACATACTTCCTGTTACATCTGTAGCTACAATAAAGTTAGTCCAATTTTTATTTCTATTAAATGCCCCTAAAACAGTAGTGTCTTTATAAAGTGATTGCAAATAGAAGAAATCTGGTGGAGAAGGAGGTTTAATAGTCTCAATAGACCAGAGAGTATCATGTATGTATCCAACAGCCTGATCATAGTGAGTTTTTATATCATATTTTTTTGGAATAGTATCGGTTTCTAGACTGTCATTTTTAAGCATAGATGTTACTAAATCTGTAAGGTAATTAGCTTCAGCGGCAAGCATTGATTTTGATGAGTTTGGACGAAATGTAACAATAAACCCATGGAACATTTTATTACATTCTTCTCTGGAGTTTCCTTTTGTTTGGCTTATTAAATTAAATCCCCAAAAACGGTTTTCAAATAATGCTGGAACTAAGTTGTTTAATTCTTTTAGTCTATTTTGGTTAAGGTTTTTTTGATCAAAAGATTTAACAGTTCTGTATTTGGTGTAAACCAACTCTAGCTTAATAGAAACTCTTTCTTGTAGTTGTTTTTTTTGCTCAGGATTCAATACGAGCTTCTTTGCAAAAGGCATTGAAATATATAGCTGGTTTTCTTTTAACGTAGTTAAATCAATTTCATAAATAAAATCAGGTGATGTATTTACTAGAGAATTGAAATTTTGTGCACTGCTAATTTTAGCACAAAAAAGAATAAGAAGTAAATAAAATATACGCATTAAGGGTGTTATGTTTAGCTTTGCAATATACAAGAACTTTAAAGAACCCACTATATTGCAAAACGTAAAAGCCAAAAAACACCTCGGGCAGCATTTTTTAACAGATTTAAGTATTGCTAAAAACATTGTTGATGCTCTTTCTCAAACTTCTAAATATAAAAAAGTAGTTGAGGTTGGACCCGGAATGGGTGTGCTTACTCAATATTTAATTGAGAATAAAGAGTACGAAACATACCCTATAGATGTTGATCGAGAATCGATTGGTTATTTGGCTGAAAAATATCCA
>CAJWVX010000010.1 GCA_913048175.1 uncultured Flavobacteriales bacterium
AGGCAGCAACAAAAGAGTGGAGAAATGAATCTGTAGAAAGTAGATTGTCACACGCATTAGTTCGTGGAATAGTAGAGTTTATTGACGAAGATGTTGAAGAGTGCCGCCAGAAGTTTAACAGACCAATTGAGGTGATTGAAGGGCCTTTAATGGATGGGATGAATGTAGTGGGTGATTTGTTTGGTGAAGGGAAAATGTTTTTACCTCAAGTAGTTAAAAGTGCTCGTGTAATGAAAAAAGCAGTAGCGTATTTATTGCCATTTATTGAGGCTGAAAAAGGAGAGGGAAGACAGTTTGCCGGGAAAGTATTGATGGCTACAGTTAAGGGAGATGTGCATGATATTGGAAAAAACATTGTTGGAGTAGTATTAGGTTGTAATAATTATGAAATAATTGATTTAGGAGTAATGGTTCCTGCCGAAAAAATTATTCAAGTAGCCAAGGAGCAAAATGTAGATATTATTGGATTAAGTGGCTTAATTACACCTTCTTTAGATGAGATGGTACACGTTGCAAAAGAGATGGAAAGAGAAGGGATGAGTGTTCCATTATTGATTGGTGGTGCAACAACATCTAAAGTGCATACTGCAGTTAAAATTGAAGAGAATTTTACTAAAGGACAAACCGTTCACGTTTTAGATGCCTCAAGAAGTGTGCCTGTGGTTGGTAAATTATTAAACGATCATAAGGTTGGTTTTGTAAAAGAGATACAAGATGATTATCAGCGTTTGCGAGACTTACATAACAAGAGAAGAGCTAAAAAAGAGTTTTTAAAAATTGAACAAGCACATCAAAACAAATTTCAAATAAATTTTGAAAAGGACAAACCGGTAAAGCCTAATTTATTAGGAAACAAGGTTTTTGAGCATTATGATTTAAAAGAAATTGCTGAATATATTGATTGGACACCATTTTTTAGAACGTGGGAGTTAGCTGGTAAATATCCTGAAATTTTAGAGGATAAAATTGTTGGAGAAGAATGCGTAAAGCTTTTTGCGGATGCTAAAAAAATGCTAAATCAGATAATTGATAAAAACTGGTTAGAAGCAAAAGCAGTAATTGGAATTTGGGAAGCAAACTCAGTAAAAAATACAATTATTGAAGTTAATAATGGAGAAGCTAATTTACAGCAATTAAGACAGCAATCTAAAAAGGTTGCTGGAGTTCCGAGTATTTCTTTAGCAGATTTTATTGCGCCAAAAGAAACGGGAATACAAGATTATGTTGGTGGATTTGTAGTAACAACTGGTTTAGGTATAGATGAACATATTGCTCGATTTGAAGCGGACCATGATGATTACAATTCTATTCTCTTAAAAGCTTTAGCTGATAGATTGGCTGAAGCGTTTGCAGAGTTGATGCATAAAAAAGTACGTTTAGAGTATTGGGGTTATGCTGTTAATGAAAATTTAAATAACGAAGCTTTAATAAAAGAAAGCTATAAAGGAATTAGACCTGCACCAGGTTACCCTGCTTGTCCTGACCATACCTTAAAACAGGAGCTGTTTCAATTGTTAGATGCAACAAAATTAACTGGAGTAGATTTAACCGAAAGTTTAGCAATGTTCCCAACAGCTTCTGTGAGTGGTTTCTATTTCGGAAACGAACAAGCAAAATATTTTGGTTTAGGTAAGATTGATAAAGATCAAATTGAAGAATATGCTCAACAAAAGAATGTTTCTATCGAGAATGCTGAAAAATGGATGAGTCCTAATTTGAGTTATTAGTCGTTTCGTTTAATGTACTTGTTGGTCGCGTTATAATGCTACTTACATTGTGTTAAACGAAGTTACTGTTTTTTAGCGAGAAAGTCGAGGGGGCACAATTTTGGCATAAAGTTTAAAAAAAATTAACTTTGCAATAATGTTTCAGAAATCAATCATACTACTTTTAACTTTTTTCTCTTTATTTTTAACTGAAGGATTTGGTCAAAATGCTGATTGCGATAACATGTTGATTTTAAAAGATACTATTTATCATACCAAGGCTATTTCTGGTTATGGAACTAAAAAAGAGTTTTCAGATAATGCCTTGGAAGATGCTAAGACTTTTGAAAAAGAAGCGAATTCTATTTGGTATTTTATTGTTGCTAAAGAAGATGCTGTTTTAACTTTTGATATTATTACAGAAAGTGCAACTGACGATTGGGATTTTGTATTTTATGAATACTCAAAGGGCTTTTGTAAAAACATTGTTAATAATAAATTGGTGGCTTTAAGGTCTAACCTTTCTCGTAGCGCAATTACAGGTTTATCTCGAAGAGGAAAAACAAGTTTTGTGGGGGCTGGGGTTAATGCGAATTATAGCAAACCAATAAGAGTTAAAAAAGGAGCTAGATATGTATTGGTAGTAAATAATCCTAAAAGATCTGGAGGAAAACATACGTTAATACTTCATTATCCCAAAAAGAATAATACTAAAAAAGCAGTAGTAAAAACTAAAGTTGAAAAAGAAGTTGTAGCACCTGTTTCGTTAGTTACTAATTTTAAAATGAAGATCAAGGATGCCTCTACTAATGAACCAGTTCTGGCTTATGCAACTATTTCTGGATTAAAAGATGGTGTTGTTGAGGTTCTAGAAGAATCAATGTTTAAAAAGGAACTTTCTAAAAAGAACCATAAAATAATTATTGATGTTTCAGCTAAGGGATATATGTTGACGTCTAAAGGGTTTAAAATTAGTAAAAACAGGACCTCTTTTTTGGCAGAAGTAGCGCTAGAAAAAATTGAGGCTGGTAAAAGAGTAAATCTCAAAAACATTCAATTTCATGGTAATAGATATGATTTTCTTCCTAAAGCAACAAGTTCCTTAATGGCTTTATTGTCTTTTATGAAAGAGAATCCTAATGTTGTAATAGAGATTGAAGGACATGTAAATGGCCCAGGTAAAAAAAATACGAAAGACTATCAAGAGTTATCTTACAGTAGGGCTTTCGCTGTAAAAGAGTATTTAACGAAAAATGGAATTGTTAAAGATAGGATCGGCTTTAAAGGATATGGTAATTCAGAAATGTTATATCCAAATCCTAAAAGTCCGCATCAAGAATCTGCAAATAGAAGAGTAGAAATTAAAATATTATCCAATGAGTATAATTCTGGGAATTGAAACTTCCACAAAAATTTGTTCAGTAGCTGTTACTGATGGCAATAATTTATTGGCATTAAAAGAAGAGGGTGGTGATTATTCTCATTCAGAAAAGCTGACAATTTTTATCCAAGATGTTTTAAAAAAGGCAAGCTTAGAGTTGGCGGATGTTGATGCTGTTGCAGTAAGTAAAGGGCCTGGTTCTTATACTGGTTTGCGAATTGGAGTTTCTGTTGCAAAAGGATTATGTTATGCTTTAGATAAGCCTTTAATTGCAGTAGATACATTGCAAGCAATGGCTAAAAATCCTTCTTTAAAGTCGACTCTCTATTGCTCTATGATAGATGCTAGAAGAATGGAAGTTTTTACAGCTATTTATGATGGCAATAATAATATGGTTGAGCCAATTACCGCAAAAATTATTGATGAGAATTCGTTTTCAGAAGTTTTAAAGGATAATGAAATACTCTTTTTTGGCGATGGTGCAGCTAAGTGTAAAGAGGTTCTTTCTGGTAATTCAAACGCTATTTTTAGCAAAGAAGGGTTGCCTTCGGCACAATATGTTAATGAAATAGCTTTAGAAAAGTTTGAGAAGCAAGAGTTTGAAGATATGGCTTATTTTGAACCTTATTACCTAAAAGATTTTGTAGCAACTACACCAAAAAAGTTGTTGTAAAGTTTTATTTTAAGGCTTAAAAACCTTTGCCACATTCATTTACTTTTAAAGTTTTTGTAAATGTAATTTCTTTATCTGTTTTAGGAATTTCTATTAACTGAAACGGATAAACCATAACTGTTGGAGAATTACAGGTGCTTCCTGGTTTGTTTTCTTCAGCGATTATAATAACGCGATTTTTAGTTTCTAAAACCGATTCGATTTTAATAGAATAGCTTCCATTATTTCTTTCGCCCAAAGCTACTGCAATCAGCATTTTGTTTTCAAAATCAAAACTTGGAATAGGCGGTTTTCTGTCGTAATTAGCAAATAAGTTGACCCATACAGCAGTAAGTTCATTAAAATTACGAATCTCAAAAGTTGTAAACGCTAAATAATTACTGTTTTCGCCTGTTTTAATTTCTGTAAAAGTTATAGGAGATTCTTTTGGTTTAAGATCTTTACTGCTCTTACATGAGAATAATGTTATTGTTGCAAATATTAGGTGTAAAATTAGGATGTTATTTTTCATGAATAGGATATTTATTGTCTACGAATATTAACGGCTACATATTCCCCATAGGAGTTTTTATACCTTGAGAGCCATTACATTTTTTACTGCTACTGCAGGATGATATTGCAATTGTACCGATAAAAAGGAGTATTAAACTTGTTTTTTTAATCATAAATAGTTGATTATTAGCGCTTAATTTATGTGTGGCAAATTATTTTAAGCAAGTTAGGTATTTTTGAATGGTTGATTCTAAGCCATAATAAAGAGAATCGCAAATTAAAGCATGTCCTATAGAAACTTCTAAAAGTCCATTAATATTATTTTTAAAAAAGTTGAGGTTATCAAGATTTAGATCGTGACCTGCATTTATACCCAGCCCTAATTCATTAGCAAGATTGGCAGTTTTTATAAATGGAGCAATAGCCTCTTCCTTGTTTTTTAAGAAATTATCTGAAAAAGGGCCAGTGTAAAATTCTATTCTGTCTGTTCCAGTTTCAACAGCATTTTCAATATTTTTAATTTCAGTATCTACAAAAATGGAAGTTCTAATTCCAGCAGATTTAAATTCATCAATCACTTCTTTTAAAAAGTCTTTTTGTTTTAAAGTGTCCCAGCCTGCATTAGAGGTTAAAACTCCAGGAGGATCAGGAACTAAGGTGACTTGTTCTGGTTTAACGTCTAAAACTAAATTTATAAAAGAAGTGTTAGGAAAGCCTTCTATGTTGAATTCTGTAGTTAAAACAGGTTTTAAATCGTAAACATCTTGGTAAGTTATATGTCTTTCATCTGGTCTAGGATGGATTGTAATTCCTTCTGCACCAAATTTTTCACAATCTTTTGCAACTTGAATTAAGTTGGGCAAGTTTGTTCCTCTAGCATTTCTAATTGTTGCAATTTTATTGATGTTTACACTTAACTTAGTCATTGTATTAGTATTTTTGAATTGAAATTGGCTATAAACCAACTGCTTTTATTGTAAAACCTCACACAAAAGTAGAAACTATTCAAACAATATGATCGCTTCTGAATTAATATCTTATGACATTCCTCCGTTAAAACTTTCTGATACAGGGTTAAAGGCGTTAGATTGGATGGAAGAGTTTAAAGTGACTGAGCTCCCAATCGTTGATGATGGTCAATACTTGGGCTTGATTGGAGAAGCTGATATTTTGGATAGAAATGATATTGATGAGTCTATCAATGCATATAATCTAACTTTTTCTACACCAAGTATAAAAAGTAATAAACACCTATTTGAGGTTATTTCACTTATTGTACAACATGATGTAAATATCCTGCCAGTTGTTGATTTAGATGATCAATATTTAGGTGTAATTACTATTAAAAATATTTTACATCATTTTTCTAAAGCAATTTCAGTTTCTAGCCCAGGTAGTATTGTTACTTTAGAAGTTAACCTTAGAGATTATTCCTTATCTGAGATAGCAAGAATGGTAGAGTCGGATGAGGCAAAAGTATTAGCGTCTTTTATCACTTCACACGTAGATTCAACTAAATTAGAGGTTACATTAAAGGTTAACAAAACAGATATTAGCAGAATTCTTCACACCTTTGAACGATTTAACTACACGGTTTTAGCATCATACAATGAAAGTGAATATCAAAAAGATATGCAAACTAAGTATGACGAGTTTATACGTTTTCTGAATCCTTAAGATGCGCTCGCTAATTCTTAAAATCCCTTTAGCTTTAATTTTTATTGTTAGTGTCTGTCAATTTTGTTTTTCACAACAAAACGAGGAGGGTTATATAATTATAAAGGAGGTTAAGATTATTGGTAATAAAACAACCAAAGAAAATATAATTGTAAGAGAAGTCCCATTAGCAATTAATGATAGTATGATTGCTGGTGGCTTATCAGATATTTTGGAAAGAACAAAAAGCAATCTTTTAAACACCTCACTTTTTAATTTTGTAACAGTTGAGCCAGTTTATTTTGATGAGCAGCATATTTCTATATACATAACCGTTGAAGAGCGATGGTATTGGTGGCCAATTCCAATTTTTCAAATAGAAGAAACCAATTTCAACTCTTGGCTTGAAAATAATGATTTTAACAAGGTAAGTTACGGTTTGTTTTTGGCTAAAGAAAATTTTAGAGGAAGAAAAGAGAAGGTAATGGTGCTTTTACAAACAGGTTATACTGAAAAAATAGGTCTTAAATATGTTATTCCATTCATTAATAAGAAAAAGACTAGTGGGTTAAGTGTTAATTTTGCTTACGGAAGAAATCACGAAGTATTTTATTCCTTAACTAATAATAAAAGAGATTATTTTCGGTCAAAAGATCAGTATGTTCAAAAAGAAATTTCTGCAGCAATTGGTTATGAGATTAGGCCAAAATTATACTTCAAGCACAACTTTGAATTAGAGTATAAGAATGTAAATGTTGAAGATTCAATACTGTTTTATAATCCAAGTTTTTTATCTGAAGATAAAAATGATATGCAGTTCTTTAGTCTAAGTTATAAAATTAGAAGAGATAAACGAAATAATAAGAATTATCCAATAAAAGGTTCTTATTATGATTTAGGGTTAAATAAATCCGGCTTTTCAATTCTTGATAAACAACTTCATTCGTTTTATGCTACTTTCCATCTTAAGAAATTCTGGCAATTGGATGATAAACTTTATTTAGCAAGTTCTTTAAAGATAAAATACTCATTTCAAGATGCACCGTTTTATTTAATGAGAGGTTTAGGTCAAGGGAATGATTTAGTAAGAGGATATGAGTTATATGTTGTTAATGGTGAGAATTTTGGCGTTTTTAAAAGTCAGTTAAGATATGGGCTGTTAGAGGATAAAACTTTTAATGTCAAATCTTTAAGATCAAATAAATTTAATAAAATTCCTTTAAGTATTTATTTGGGAACATATTTTGATGCAGGTTATGTGGATTCTAAAAGAGTAGCAACTCATGGATTTTTAGAGAATGAATTGATGCTTGGAGGTGGAGTCTCTTTAGACTTTGTAAGTTATTACGATATGGTTTTACGAACAGAATTTTCTGTAAATCGGTTTAATGAAAAAGGACTCTTTTTACATTTTATAGCACCTATTTAAATTATTAGTTAACTTCACATAATAAAAGAATCGACAAATTGAAAATTGCAATATATAGTTATAAGTTAGAGGATAAGTATTTGCCGTTTATTCAGCAATTATTCCACAAGTTGTTAGAGCGGCAAGTAGAGGTTATTGTTTACGAAACGTTTTATAATGATTTGTCTAGTCATTTTAAATTGGATGATAGACTGAAAGTATTTAATAGTCATGAAGACCTTGATTTAGTTGATTATTTGTTTAGTGTAGGAGGTGATGGAACTTTATTGAAAACAATAACTTTTGTGAGAGATAAAAACATTCCAATTTTAGGTATAAATACTGGACGATTAGGATTTTTAACTAGTATAGCCACCGAAGAGGTTGATAGAGCTATTGATGCTGTTTTAAAAGGTGATTTTGATTTAGACACGAGATCTTTGTTAAGTTTGGATACTGAAGGCGATTTGTTTGGTGAAGTTAATTACGCGTTAAACGAAATTACTTTACAGAAAAAAGACAGTTCGTCTATGATAACCATTCAGGTTTATTTAGGAAATGAATTCTTAAATTCCTATTGGGCTGATGGTTTGATAATTTCAACGCCAACGGGATCTACAGCCTATTCTATGAGTTGCAATGGGCCTATTATTTTGCCAGGCTCTGGAAATATTATTATAAACCCTATTGCACCACATAATTTAAACGTAAGACCTGTAGTTGTTCCAGATGACGCAGAACTAACGTTAAAAATTGCTGGTAGAACTGAGAATTTTTTAGTTGCTCTTGATTCCAGATCATTGACTGTACCATTGTCTAGTGAGCTAACAATAAGAAAGTCTCCTCATCAAATTAAACTTATCAGATTGACTGATTATAGTTATTTGAATACCTTAAGAACTAAGTTGATTTGGGGACAGGATAATCGTAATTACTAAATTCAATTATCAAGGGTAATATCTTAGTCTATTATTTATGATCAAATAAAAATTCGTCTTTTATGAAATAAAGTAATATATTTGCGAGGTCAAAATTTTTTTTAAGCAGTATAAGAAAGTATGCAAAAAATAGTTCTATTAATATTAACCTTGGCATTTTTGCCTTTTTTTTCACAAGCTCAAAAGTGGAAAAGACAGAGGAAAGAATATAGTTTTGGTATTGGTGCATCTAATTTTTTAGGAGATTTAGGTGGGAGAAATCAAGTTGGAACAAATTTTGTTCAAGATTTTGATCTTAAAGCTACTCGTTATGCTATAGAATTAGGTTATCGCTACCAATTTGCAAGAGATTTTTATCTTAAAGGAAGTTTAAGTTATATTAAGGTGAGTGGTTCTGATGCTTTAACAGATGAGCCTTACAGATCTGCTAGGCAACTAAATTTCAAATCCAATATGATTGAGTTAGGAGGTCAGATAGAGTACAAGATTATTAGTCAAAAAGCAGGTCATTTATATCAATTAAGAGGGGTAAGAGGTAAAAAGTGGTTTAGATTTGAGGTTTATACTTTGGTAGGAATAGGTGTTCTTTGGTTCGATCCTAAAGGAGAGAGAGATGGGAAATGGTATAGTTTAGCTCCATTGAACACTGAAGGGCAAGGTCAAATAAATGGAATTAGCGATTATAGTCAGTTTACCGCAGTTATTCCTTATGGATTAGGTATAAAGAGAAGTTTGGGTAACGGTGCAAAATCTAGGTATTATGGAACTTGGAGTATTAGCTTAGAATTAACAATGAGAAAAACTTTTTCTGATTACATTGATGACGTGAGTAATGTATACTACGATTCTGATGGTATTGGTTATCAGAATGTGCCAGAAGCTAGTGAAGCATCTATTTATTTTTCTGATCCATCAAATACTTATAATAATGGTGGTTATGGCGAGCCACAACAAAGAGGTGATGCTTCTGATAATGACGCGTATATGTTAGGTGTAATTTCAATTAATTACAAGCCATCAAGAAGAAGAAGAAATCTATCTAAGTTCTAAAATATTTTTTAAATCAAAATAAAAAGTACTTTAATTATTAAATCTCCGTTTATTGGGGGTAAATATGAATATGAGATTTAAAAAGCTATTTTTTTTTGTTTTTGTTCTAACTAACTGTTCTGTGTTCGCTCAACATTCGGAAGTTGGAATTTTGTTAGGGACTTCTTATTATCTTGGGGAAGTAAATCCTGCAATACACTTAGTTAATGAGGTTAAGCCTTCTGCAGGAGTTTTTTATAGAAAGAATATGAATAAAAGATATTCATTGAGAGGTGGAGTTAATTATGTAAGGCTTTCAGCTTCAGATCAAATGAGTGGTTCAGAACTTAGCCGGTATAGAGATCTAACATTTTCAGCTAACTTATTTGAAGGTTATGGTATTTTGGAATTTAATTTTATTCCATATCAAATCAATAACTATTCAACCTCACCTTTTTCCCCTTATGTTTTTATAGGGGTGTCCGTTTTTTATACTTCTATTGATGTAGACGAAAAGGTAGAATATAAACGTGAGGAGGATATCGTTGATATTTTTGCTGCCCCAGCAATACCATTTGGATTTGGTGTTAAATTTAATTTTGCAGAAAATTTGGGTCTAGGAATAGAGTGGGGGATGAGAAAAACTTTTACCGATAAACTTGACGGATTACCAACAACATACGAGAATAATTATCAGCTGAGTAATTCTCAAAATAACGATTGGTACTCAATTGTTGGAATAACTCTTAATTATAAATTTTTAACAAAAAGAGATAACTGCCCAGGTGTTATTAATTAGTAATAATGCTATATTTGTCCGACCTTAAAAAAAGGTATATTTTAATGGATTACAAATCTCAAATAAATATTAAAGAAGTTCCTGGTCATGTAGCCATTATTATGGATGGAAATGGGCGTTGGGCAAAACAGCACAATAAGCCTAGAATTTTCGGGCATAAAAATGGCGTATTTTCTGTTAGAAGTGTTGTTGAGGGAGCTGGAGAGATTGGTTTAAAGTATTTAACTTTATATGCTTTTAGTACAGAAAACTGGAAACGGCCCAAGATTGAAGTAGCTGCATTAATGCAGCTACTGGTAGCAACGATCAGTAATGAAGTTTCTGCTTTAAATAAAAATAATGTTAGATTATTAACTATTGGTGATTTAAGTAGCTTGCCAGGGAACTGTGAAAAGGAGTTGCAAAAAGCAATGGATAAAACAAAGGGTAATACGGGTTTAAGCTTAATACTTGCACTGAGTTATAGTTCTAAGACTGAGATTATAAATGCTGTTAAAAAAATTGCTTCTGATGTAGTTGAAAATGCATTAACCATTGAGGATATTAATGATTCGGTTTTCAATAGTTATTTAGATACTGCTGTAATTGAAGATCCACAATTATTGATAAGAACTAGTGGAGAATATAGGTTGAGTAATTTTTTATTATGGCAAATAGCTTATTCTGAGCTTTATTTTACAGATAAGTTTTGGCCAGACTTTACTAAGGAAGATTTATTTAAAGCAATAGTTGATTATCAGGGAAGGGAAAGAAGATTTGGTTTGACAAGTGAACAAGTAGGTAAATAATGAGAAAGTATATATATATAATTTTAATGATGCTTACTCCGTTTATGGTGAAAGCTCAATTTTCAATAAATTCTGGTTTGGATGACATCAGTTACTCAAATCCTCAAGAATATGAAATAGGGGGGCTTACTATTTCAGGAGTCAATTATTTTAATTCGGCAACTATTAAAGGTATTTCTGGTCTTGCTGTTGGGGACAAAATAACTGTTCCTGGAGATAAAACAATGAACGCTATAAAAAGCTTATGGGAACAAAAACTTTTTGCAGATGTAGAGTTAAGAGCAACTAAAATTGAAGGCGAAAAGATATTCTTAGAGATAAAGATTACTGAATTGCCAAGGTTGACAAAGTTTAAATTTACGGGGGTAAAAAAGGCTAAACAAAAAGATTTAAGAGAAGAGATTGAATTAATAAGGGGAAAGGTTGTGACAGAAAACCTGTTAATCAATACAAAAAATAAAGTTGAAAATTATTATGTTAAAAAAGGGTTTTTAGATGCTAATGTAGTTATTGCCCAACAGGTAGATACTTCGGTTCAAAACAATGTTATTTTAATTATTAATGTTAAAAAAGGTTTAAGAGTAAAAGTTAAGGATATTAATTTTTCTGGAAATAAAGCTCTTAAATCAAGTAAATTAAGAAGGTCTTTAGAGGAAACGAAAAGGGCTAGATCTTATAATATATTTACAATCTCAAAGTATATTCCTAAATTATATAAATCAGATAAGCCAGCTATAATTGATCAGTATAATGAAAAAGGGTACAGAGATGCAAAAATTTCTTTTGATAGTGTTGCTAGAGTTAGTGATAAAAGGGTAAGTATTGATATTAATATAGAAGAAGGAAGCCAGTATTATTTTAGAGATATTAAATGGGTTGGAAACAGCGTTCATTCCACAAAAGTTTTAGATCGTATTTTAGACATTAAAAAGGGAGATATCTACAATAAGAAAACTCTTGATTCAAGATTATTAATGAATCAAAATGGTAGAGATGTTAGTTCATTATATTTAGATGATGGATACTTGTTTTTTCAGGTAAATGCTGTAGAAGTTAAGATAGAAAATGATTCTATTGATTTTGAAATGAGAATTTACGAAGGAAAACAAGCTCGAGTAAATCGAGTAATAATTGTAGGGAATGATAAAACCAACGATCACGTTATTCGAAGAGAAATAAGAACATTGCCAGGTGAATTGTTTAGCCGTTCAGATATTATTAGAACACAAAGAGAGTTAATGCAGTTAGGATATTTTAATCCTGAGACGATGGGTGTTAACCCGAAACCAAATCAAGAAAATGGAACTGTAGATATTGAATATGTTTTAGAAGAAAAGCCATCAGATCAGATTGAACTTTCTGGAGGCTGGGGAGGAGGACGAATTGTTGGTTCTTTAGGAGTTTCTTTTAATAATTTTTCTGCTCGTAACTTATTTAAAAAAGGAGCTTGGAGACCATTGCCTGCAGGAGATGGTCAACGATTAGCTTTAAGAGCTCAATCAACAGGTTTAGGTTACCAATCTTACAGTATGTCTTTTACTGAACCATGGTTGGGAGGAAGAAAACCTAATTCTTTAAGTGTTAGTTTAACGCATGTTAATTTAAATAACACTAACACATCAACAGACTTTACTCAGTCCTTTAAATCTTACGGAGTAGCAGTAGGTTTAGGTAGGAGGTTAAAGTTTCCTGATGATTATTTTACGTTGTATAATGAAGTTTCCTACCAATACTACGTAATAGACAATTATACGGTATTAAATGGTTTTTCAGATGGGTTTGCTAATAACTTAAGTTTTAAACATGTACTTTCTAGAAGCTCTGCTGGTCCAAGTCCAATATACCCAACAACAGGTTCTACAACTACTTTAACTTTAAAACATACGTTGCCTTATTCTTGGGTAAGATTTCAAGATGAAACTTATACAGACTTAACAGTTCAGCAAAGAAATTTATTTGTTGAGTATCATAAATGGAAATTTCAAACATCTTGGTTCTCTAAGTTAACTCATGGCAAAAGGGCATTTGTTTTAAATACAAAAGCAGGATTCGGATATTTAGGGTCTTTTAATAAAGATTTAGGAACAACACCATTCGAAAGATTTTATTTAGGGGGTGATGGCTTATCTGGAGTGAACCAATTTGTAGCAACAGAGGTTATTGCTTTAAGAGGTTATGGATCAGGAGATTTATCACCAAGTTCTGGAGCAACTTTTGTTAATAAATATACTGCAGAATTAAGGTATCCATTCTCTTTAAACCCTAGTGCTACAATTTATGGCTTGGTATTTGGAGAAGCAGGAAACTCATGGGATACTTTTGATAAGGTTAATCCTTTTGAAGTTTATAAATCTGCTGGTGTGGGAATTAGAATTTTTATGCCAATGTTTGGACTGTTAGGATTAGATTGGGGGTATCGATTTGATGATATACCTGGAAGAACTGATCCAAATAGTAATACAGAAATACACTTTAGTATTGGTGGAAGCATAAACGGATGGTAATTAGTTATAAATCCGCTGAAGTTTTACTCGGCAATTAAAGTTAGGAGGAAATTAGTATGTTTAAGAGTTTAAAAAAAATTGGAATAGTTGGAGCATTTTTGCTAACGTCAACATTTGCGTTTAGTCAAAGTTTTGCATACGTAGATACGGAGTATATTTTAGAAAATATTCCAGATTACAAAGATGCTCAGGGAGAGTTAGATAAATTGTCTATTGAATGGCAAAAACAACTTGAAAGGAGATATTCTGAAATTGATAAGATGTACAAAAATTATCAAGCAGAACAAATTCTACTTACCGAAGATATGAAGGTGAAGCGAGAAGATGAAATCATTAAAAAAGAAAAAGCTGCTAAAGAATATCAAAAAGTAAAATTTGGTGTAGATGGTGAATTATTTCAGAAAAGAAAAGAGTTAGTAAAACCATTACAAGATAAAGTTTATAAAGCAATAAGTGAAATTGCTAATTACAAAAAGTTAGGTGTAATATTTGATAAGGCAAGTGCTTTAACGATGTTGTATACAAACCCTAAATATAATGTAAGTGATGACGTATTAAAAAAAATGGGTTACAAGCCTGGAGAAACAAAACAATAATATATATTTAACAATTAATTAATTACAAGAAAGATGAGAACAATAAAAATAACACTACTAATGGTTGTAGTTGCTTTATCAACTACAGCAATGGCACAAAAAAGTGCAAAAATTGGACATATTAATTCTAATGAATTATTAACAGCAATGCCAGAAAGAACTGCTGTTCAAAAGGATTTAGAAGATTATGCAAATGAATTAAAGGTTACGTTAGATGTAATGAGAAAAGAGTATGAAACAAAAGTAGGGGCTTTTCAGAGTAAACAAGATGTAATGACTGATATCATTAAGGATAGCAAGATTAAAGAAATTACAGATTTAGAAAAAAGAATTACAGAGTTTCAACAAACAGCAGAAGCAGATTTACAAAAGAAAGAACAAGCTTTGTTGCAGCCAATTATTGATAAAGCTAAACAAGCTATTGATGATGTTGCTAAAGCTGAAGGGTACACTTATGTATTAGATTCTAGCGTTGGAGTTGTATTGTACTCTGTTGATAGTGATAATATTTTAGCTAAGGTTAAAACTAAATTAGGTATTCAGTAAGAAAATATACTTAACTTAATCCCGGCTTTTAGTCGGGATTTTTTTTGCTTTATTTTGAATAAAAACAATATAAATAATATCGCACCTATTGGGATTTTTGATTCTGGTTTAGGAGGGCTTTCAATTTGTCAAGAGATTGTTACTCTTCTTCCAAATGAATCCATGATATATTTAGCAGATAGTGCAAATACTCCTTATGGAGAAAAAAGCCAACAAGAAATAGTTAGTTTAAGTATTAAAAATACGGAGCTTCTTATTGCCCTTGGATGTAAAATTATAATTGTTGCCTGCAATACTGCAACAACTAATGCAATTAGTAATCTAAGAGAGCATTATGATATTCCTTTTATTGGAATAGAGCCTGCCACTAAACCTGCAGCCTTAAAAACTCAAACTGGAAAAATAGGTGTATTGGCTACTAAAGGAACCTTAAAGAGTGATTTGTTTATTACCACATCTAATCAATTTAGAGGGCATTTAGAGATTTTTGAAGCAGAGGGCTTTAACTTAGTTAGATTAATAGAAAAGGGTGATTTAAAAGCAACAGTTCCCTTACTTAAAGAATACCTTGCCCCAATGATTGATGCAGGGGTTGATAACATTGTTTTAGGATGTACGCATTATCCATTTTTAATTCCATTAATTAAAGAGTTAGTTCCAAATAATGTAGCTATAATAGATTCAGGTAAAGCTGTTGCGAAGCAAACATTAAATATTTTGAGATCTGAAGGCTTATTAAATTCTTCAGTTTCTGCGGTAACAAGATTTTTTTATACAAATGGTAAACAAGAATTATTAGAAGCCTTTTTAAAAAAAATTGAACTACCTAGTAACTCAGTTTCCTTTAAATATTTTTAGTAATCAGGCTTCTATATAACTCTTCATATTGTGGAAGAACAGTATGTAGATCAAATACTTTGGCTTGTTTATAAGCCCCTTCTTTAAATTGATTAAGTGTAGTGTCATTAGTAAGGATTTTTATGGCATTTTCTGCCATAGATTGAACATCACCTACATCACTTAAGAAGCCAGAAACACCATCTTTATTAACTTCAGGAATACCTCCTGTATTTGTCGATATTACTGGTGTTTTTGCAGCCATAGCCTCTAATGCTGCTAAACCAAAGCTTTCAGATTCAGACGGTAAAATAAATACGTCTGCAATAGATAAAATACGTTCTGTGTCTTTAACTTTTCCTAAGAATTTTACAAGATGGCAGATCTCTAATTCTCTACAAAGTATTTCTAATCTACTTCTTTCTGGTCCATCACCAACCATCAATAACCTTACTGGTTTTTGTTTTCTAACGATATCAAAAATCCTAAGAACATCTTCTGTTCGTTTTACCTTTCTGAAATTAGAAACATGTATTAAAATTTTTTCGCCATCAGGAGCAAAAGAATTTTTAAGTTCAGTGGTATCTTTATCCGTATTGTATTGTTCTAAACAGATAAAGTTTGGAATCACTTCAATATCCCTTTTAATATTAAAGAGGTTTAATGTATCTTGTTTAAGACTATCTGATACGGCTGTTACAGCATTTGATTCGTTTATGGCAAAAGTAATAACAGGAGCAAATGACGCATCTTTACCAACCAACGTAATATCGGTGCCGTGTAGTGTGGTAACAAAAGGTATATTAATTCCTTCAGATTTTAAAATATGCTGAGCCATATAGGCAGCTGAAGCGTGAGGTATGGCATAATGAACGTGTAAAAGGTCTAATTTTTCGAATTTAACAACATCAACTAATTTACTTGTAAGAACAAGTTCGTAAGGTTGATAATCAAATAATGGATAATCGGATACTTTTACTTCGTGATAAAAAATATTTTCAGAAAAGATGTCTAGTCTAACGGGTTGTTGGTAAGTTATAAAATGAATTTTATGGCCTTTAGAAGCTAAGGCTTTTCCTAACTCTGTAGCAACCACACCACTACCACCAAATGTTGGATAACACACAATTCCTATATTCATATTAAGCGTTTAATTAAAAAACAAATATACTTAAATAGCAATTGTCTTTTTTATTGTCTTCTGGTTATCCTTGTTCTATTATTGGATTGCTTTAATATTTTTTCTCTAGCCTTAATTTCTGATTTTCTATTTGGAATTAAAGCTTCAATACTTGCTCTTAATTTAGTGGTTATATCTGTATATTTTTTTGATAAATTACAGTCATACTAGATGCCTTAATTGTTATTGGTTAATCAGAAGAGTTTAGTAATTTAAAACTCACATCTAAAATGTTTTCTCATGTTTTTCTGGGAGATTTAAAAGTTGGAAAGCACATAAAATGTTAAGGTTTACTGATTCGTGTTTGTTTCGAGTATTCAATAATTCATTCTGTAATTTAGGAATTTGTTTTTGTAAAATAAAAGATATTGGCCATGCAGCTCTTTGAGTTATTTGGAACAGTGCCTTAAGTAAAAAGGTTATTAACTATTTCATTTTTTTTTGAATAACTAGATGCTTATGTTATAATAATCGTTTTAGTTCCTTTTGAATGATCTTTTTTAAGAGTGCTCTAAAATTAATAAAGTAAATTTAGAAAATAATTTTCAAGAGTAACATCCGTTATTTTAGTAAATTTGAATTCATACTTTTAATTATGGAAGCTCCTAAAATACCCTCTATGTTTGGTTTCAAATCAAAGAAACCTGAGCAGTTTTATTTTGAACCTCGTTATTATGATGAGCGTAAAGAGAAAATGAAAAAACGGTATGATAGTATTGGTAGACAAGTAGATGAGAATCCCACTTTTGAAAAGTCTAATACGGATGATTTTAAAACTAATATTAGAGAAAATTGGGGGAACAGTTACAGTAGAAATCGAGCTGGAAATAAAATGAATACAAGAGTAATCATTTATATAATTGGGCTAGGAGCTTTGGCTTACTATATTCTCTTTTAAAAATCAAAATAGCGATTCATTAACCCGGTTTTTATACCGAAAAAAATCATATTGGTTGATGTGCTTTCTATACTGTTTTTATAAGTTCTGTTTGTAATTCCAGCCTGTAAGGTTAATTGAGATTTTGGATTAATTAAATAAGACACTTTCAACGTAGAATTAATAATATCTGTAGTTAATCCCTGTGTTGTAAAATTACCATACTCACTAGCTCTATTATTGTTTGTTAAGTAGATGTCTTGACCAATACTTACTGTATCACTGGTTTCCAACCCAACTTGTGCAATAGTAGTCATTCCTTCTATAATCCATCTTTTTTTCTGATAAGTTAAGCTAACCATTGCCTCATTAAAATTGGCACCTAAAGGATGAGCTAATGGAGAGCTGAAATGCGCATAATTCTGTAAAGTACTAATGTTAGTTTGTGTGAAGCTATGTGTGTAGGTAAATGGTCTTACAGAATTATATTCTAATTGAAGCGTTAAGTTTTTATTCCAGAGAAAATCATAAGATTTTATCCCCAATTGGCAGCCATATTTATTTGCCCACCAACCATTTCCTGATTTAAGTTCTCCTAAGAGAAATTCATCTAAAATCAGTTGAGAATAGAAAATATTTTTTTTTAGGATCTTAAATTTCATACTTCCACCAAGCAAAGCATTATCTGCAGATCCTTGAGAGTACTCTGTCGGCCTCAAAAAGATAACAGGATTAAAATAATTGATGTCGTAACCTCTATAATAATTTCCTTCTTGCGCTTGCCACATAATACTCTCAAATAAGCCAATATTCCACCATTTGGTTGCATTGTAACTCAAATAATGGACTGTAGAAAGCTTCTGAGAAAAATCATTCATATTACCATCAGAAAATCTAATATCTTGATAATTGGCGTAAAGTGCCATGTATTTTAGTTTCCAAATATTAGCTGTAACCTTTAAATAAGGGTAGCTATTAGCATTGTCAGATAAAAATAGGGAACGATATCCATCTCCTATAAAGTTTTTACCATAACCCAATTGAAAGGTGAAATGGTCATCAGCAGTAAAAGTTATGTTAGCCTGAGCAGCAAAAGCTCTACCACTCTTAGAATAACCATATCCTGGACTAATATTCTTGTTTTTAACTAACGAATCAATATGCGAAGGGTATTTTGAATTGTCAGATAAAATAGCGATTTGACTACTCCATTTTTTACCAAAACTAGTTTGTAAATTAAAACCAAAAGAGGTTTCAGTAATACTTTGAGATGTAGCGCTGTTTTTCTCGAAAGTAATTCCCAAATTAACTACAGGGTCAAGTGTTAACTTAATTTTTTTGGACGAAGATTCTATTAGATGTTTATTGCGAATTAAGACACCTTTTTCTGTTTTGTAAGAATCAATGATTACATCAAAATCTGAAATTTCATTTTTAGAAAATGGTTTTATACTCGTATGAAATTTGTTTAGTGTATCAACGTGTTTATTGAATAAATTAGAAAAGGTTCTTTCATTCGAGATATTGAAATTCTGAGCGTTAGTTTTTGTCCAAAATAACAGTAGTAAAAGGGGTAGTATGTAAACGATTTTTTTTTGCATTACTTTTTCTTGGCTGCAGATTTTTTTTGTTTAAGTTTAATAAAGAATGGAATTTGAATTAAGATTAAAACACTACTAATAATTACTATAAAAGAGTAGCTAGGATCAAATTTTTGAGCAAATATAGATGCGGATATAGTTAACAAACTAAATAAATAGATAATTAGTACTGTTTGCTTATGAGAAAGGCCTAAGTCAATTAATCGGTGATGGATGTGGTTCCTGTCAGCAGTAAATGGAGAAACACCATTAATAGCTCTTAAAGTAAAAACTCTAATGGTATCAATTAGTGGAAATACTAAAATTGACATTGCTAAAAGTGGTTTGGATATATTTTTAATAGACGCAGGTAATTCTTGAGCATCATATTCTACCAATTCTATTGCCATCACAGCAAATAAGAATCCAATGGTAAGCGATCCAGAATCTCCCATAAATATTTTGGCAGGATTAAAATTAAATCTTAAAAAGCCAAGTAAAGCTCCAGCTAATGAAAAGGCTAAAACAGCATAAGTCCAATCGCCAGCATAATAAAACCAAGATCCAAATACTGTGGAAGCAATTAAACCAACCCCGGCTGCTAAACCATCAACCCCATCAATTAAATTAAAAGCATTTATAATTACTATGTAGGTAAAAACTGATAACATTATTCCTGCCCATTCAGGGATTTCTTTAACACCAAATATCCCATGTAAACTGGTTAGTTTAACATCTGCCATTAAAATCATGATAAATGCTACAACAATGTGAGCAGCTAATTTTTTTACGGGAGCAGTTCCAATTATATCATCTTTCATTCCTACAAAAAACATAATAAGTAATGAGGGTACTAAATATTTTATTACGCCAATATCCTTTACAGGTAGCCATAATAAAAAAGCAAAAAGAGTTCCTGCAAAAATCATCATACCTCCCATAAGGGGTACTTTTCTTGTATGAATCTTTCTGTCATCAGAAGGGTCATCAAATAAATGTTTGATTTCTGCAATTTTTATAAATGAGGGTGTTGAAAGTAACACAATCATAAAAGCAGTCAATATGGGTAGTAGTAGTTCTAATTCTTGCATACTAAAAGTCGTTGTATAAATTTCTTAATGATGTTCTAATTCCAAAATAGATGTAGTTTGTTTTATTGGTCTGATGAAATGTAAGTGAAGCAACATCTGTATTAATATCAATATTTTCTGTTCGTTGATTTATTCCAACTAGGATACTGAAATTATTTTTTGGGTTAATTAAATAGCCTAAATGCGCTTGGATATTTTTTATGTTTATATTGTACGTATCGAATGCGAAATAATGCTCTCGGTTATATTTAATCTGATTAAATTTTATTTGAGTAAAAGCTCGTTTATATTTGTAATTAATAATTCCAATAACTTCTTTAAAATTACTTCCAGATGGGTGAGCTAGTGGCTCATTATAATTAGAATAAGCTTGTAACAAGACTTCTGAAGAATAAGTTTCGCTTGCTACACTATTGTACTCTGCTTGAAGTGTTAAGTTGGGTATTCCAGAATATCTAGCGCCAATTTGATAGCCAATTTTAGGCTTATTAGAGTTTGTAACGCCATCATAAACAAATTGATTATAAATTACTGTCTTAAAAGGAAGTTTGATTTTTAGATTTGTACCAATAACAGTATGATTAATATTATTAAATCCTGTTGTAGCTGTGTTAATTCCAATAACTGGATTAAATTGTTGCCATTGTAAAGATTTTGTTTCGGTAGAATCTTCTGTTTGCCACATCGTAGATTCAAACAATCCAATATTTAACCATTTGGTTGTTAACCAACTTAGGTAATGAGTACTCATTGTTTTTCGTTGAAACAAAGCCTCACCTGTCGATCCTGCCTCTCTTCTGGTAACTGAAGAAAGCGATCCATTTAATTTGGTGTATTGAAATTGATCTTTTTTTCCAAAAGTGCTAATGATTTTCCAAAAAGGATAGTTGAAGGATGCATCTGATAATAGCAAGGAACGGTAACCATCTCCAACAAAGTTTTTTCCTGTTCCTAATTGAAAATTAAAATGTTTGTTTGGAGAGTATGAAATATTTGCCGCAGCAGAAGCAAAATCATAACCTTGGCTACCTTTAAAGTTCTTCCATCTTCCTTGGCCAGGAATTACGTCTGTTGCATTTGCATAATCAGTTTGATACTGTGGTAAAACCATTTGGTTTTCATATAAAGAGGTTTCGAAAGAAAAATTTTCTCCAATATTGGCTCTTACAATTACTCCTCTTGTGTTTTTATAAAGAGTTCTTCCAGAGTTGTCTTCAGAATCTTTTCCCATCTCTACATTAATGAGTGGATCAATTGTTAAATAAAAATTTCCTGTATCTACAACTAGGAGGTTTTCGAAAAACATAGAACGATACATCCAACCAAAAAAGTTTGACGTTTTTGCTTCTGATTCCGTAATGTTGGATAAATAGAACTTACGTTCTGTATTAGATAAGGTAGTATCTGAAATGCTATTAATGTAGGATTGATTTATTGGAAGAAATGAAGTATGAATAGTACTTTCAAATCCATTAAAAACTTCCTGATTAACTAAACCAAACTCCCTATTTAAAGGTAAGTTTTGTTGTTGTGCAAGACTTAAGCTTGATGTAAGCAAAAGAACTATGACGATGATATGTGTATTAAAAGTGTTCAAATCTTACATTGCTAAATTAGCTCATTATTTAATTTGTAAAAGAGCTTCGCTTACTTTTTCAACTGGTAACTGACAGGCTTTATTATAACATACGTATATCATTGTAGAACCGTTGACTTCTTTCATTTCTAACAAAGGTAAATTACTTTCTTTAATACTACCAACTAATAATTTATTTGGGATATAATTTTGATTGAATTCTTTTCTTTTTTCATGTGCTTTCTTTCCCGAAATAGCTAATTCGTAAAAGGGTTTTACATTATTAAGCATTAAAATCCCCCAGTTAGAATATCCAGAAATATATTGAGGGATTTGAGCCTCAATATTCTTTAACATTTGCTTCGATTTTTTTGTGTAATCTTTATTGTAATAGAGTTCTCCTAAAAGAAATAAAGATTTTGCCATACTAGAGTTTGACGCAGGAATAACATTATCAGTTAATTCCATTTTTCTTGCTACTAATCCTTTCGCATTATTTGATGTGAAAAAGAAAAATCCAGTTTCAGAATCATAAAAATGTGCAATTGCATAATCGGTTAATTGTTGAGAATGTTGCAGCCATTTCTCATCAAATGTTGCTTGGTAAAGTGCAATGAAAGCTTCTGTTGTAAAAGAATAATCTTCTAAATACCCATCTAAATTACTTACTCCATTTTTGTAATTATGGTTTAATCCACCATCCTTTCTAACCTGAGTGTTTACTATAAAGTGGGCATTTTTTAAAGCTGCTTTTAAGAAAGCTTCATCTCCAAAAACGGAATAGGCATCTACATAACCTTTTAGCATTAAAGCATTCCAAGAGGTTAATGTTTTATCATCTAATCCCGGTCTAATCCTATTGCTTCGTTCTTTTAAAAGTAATGCGTTTATTTTTTCAATTTTGGCAACAACTTCAGTTTCAGAAATATTAAACAGCTTGGCAATTTTAACGTTATCTTTTTTACGAAGTAAGATGTAATGCCCTTCCCATTTTCCTGCTGAATTTATACTGTAATATTCCTTAGCAAATTCAAAATATTCTTTTAAAACTGCTTCTAACTCTTCTTTACTCCAAACATAAAATTTGCCTTCCTCACCTTCACTATCTGCATCTAAAGAAGAATAAAAAGCACCATTTTTAGCCGTCATTTCACGTTCAATATATTTCAAAGTTTGGTAAACAACATGTTTGTATAACGGTTTTTTAGTTAACTGATAAGCTTGAGCGTATAATGAAACTAGTTGTCCGTTATCGTAGAGCATCTTTTCAAAATGCGGAGCTTTCCAGTATTTATCAGTTGAATAACGGGCAAATCCTCCACCAATCTGATCGTAGATTCCTCCAAAAGCCATTTTATCAAGCGTAAGCTCAACAATGTCTAATATTTCTTTATCCTTAGTGTGATAATAATACTGTAATAAGAATTCGTAGTTGTTTGGCATTGGAAATTTTGGCGCATTAGCTCCACCACCTTCAACATAATCGAATTGCTTTTTAATTTTAGAAACTCCTGCCTCTAAAACATTCATAGAAAAAGGCGCTTTATCCTTTACTATTGGCAACATCTCACTAGTTTTTATTCCGGCTGTTAACTTAGTGGCATAATCAACTACGTTTTGTGGCGCAACTTTATATTCGTTTGCAACATTATTTAAAATTTGAATCCATTGATCTTTTTGAAAATAGGTTCCTCCATAAAAGGGTTCACCAGTTGGTAATGCAAAACAGTTTAAAGGCCATCCACCTCTTCCTGTTATTAGCTGAACTGCATTCATATAAATTTGATCAATATCAGGTCGTTCTTCTCTATCTACTTTTATACAAATAAAATTATCATTCATTATTTTGGCAACTTCCTCGTTCTCAAAAGATTCATGCTCCATAACATGGCACCAATGACATGCTGAATAGCCAATACTAATTAATAAAAGCTTGTTTTCTGCTTTTGCTTTTTTCAAGGCTTCATCGCCCCAAGCGTACCAATTTACTGGGTTGTGAGCATGTTGTAATAGGTAAGGGCTGGTTTGGTTAATTAAATTGTTCGTGTGTTTATAGAGGGTGGTGTCTTTTACCATTTCTTTAGAATCGGAAGAATTAATTTTAGTGCTTTTTTCAGCACAAGAAATAATGGAAAGGAGCAATAAGGAAAATGCGATGGAAAGAATAAATTTCAAAATAAATTCGGTTTGACGATTATGTATAGTTATTAAGCGAAAATACTAATTTTACAAGATGAATATTGTCGGACTATTGATTTTCCTGATGCCTTTAATTATTATTTATGGGATATATCAATTTCATTTGATTGGAAAAGGAAAAGCTTTTTATTTTAATAGGGTTAAATGGAGTACGAAAATTACTAGAGCCAAATATATTGAGTTGGATGGTATATTAACGAAGAGAATTTATTTTTATAAAGGACTCTCAGATAACGGTAAGGCCAAATTTATCAATCGAATTTGTAATTTATTATTAATTAAAAAATTTGAAGGAAAGAGTGGTTTAATGTTAACTTCTGAAATAAAAGTTGTAGCCTGTGCATCAATTGTTCAAGTTACTTATGGGCTTAGATCTTATGAATTAGATAATATTAAAGGGTTTAACATCTATCCTACTGTTTTCTATAATTCCCTTATGAAAGCATATTTAAAAGGGAGTTCCCCACCTGAAGGAATGATCTCTTTGAGTTGGAAAGATTTGGAGCATGGTTTTTTAGTTGAAAATGATAAATACAATTTAGGTCTACATGAAGTGGCCCATTCATTAAAATCATCTTTAAAACATGCGTATGATTTTGATTATAAGTACTCTTCTTATATTAAGCAGTGGGAAGAAGTCGGACATGTTGAGTTTAAGAAAATGAAAAGGGGGGAAGAATCTTTTTTAAGGAAATATGCTGGTGTAAATGAGCATGAATTTTTTGCAGTTTGTATCGAACATTTTTTTGAAGTTCCTGAACAATTTCAGTTTAACTTGCCAAAAGTGTCTTATCATTTGAGCGTACTTCTTAATTTAGACCCTTTAAACGTTTCAGGAAATTACCAGTTAGTAAACCAACCTTTATAGTTTTACTTTTTCGGTAAAGTCGATCGGTATTTTTTTGCTAATACCCTTAACTTGCGCTTTAATATCGCCCACAATATGAACTTCCATAGAGCTTTGGCTCATTAAACCCATAAGTACAGGAAGACTTTTTAAAGACAGGTCTTTAAAGCTCGATTGCAGTGTAAATCGATAAACTGCATTTGATTTTTTTTTGAGAGTCACTTTTTCTTTAATAGTTGCGCTGCCCATTTTCTTTCCTTTTATATGTAAGTTAAGTTCAGAGTCTACAATACTAATATTGTAGTTGTTTGGGTTTTTAACCTGCATAGCTACTTCAATATCAACACCACTTGCTGAAATTTCTTTAACTCCAACTTCGACTATTTTTATAACTTCAACCTCCTTATATTCCAAACAACTTGAGAGGCTAAAGGTTAAAAGTAATACGGTGCAATATTTAAGAAGAATTTTCATTCGGATAGATAAAAAATAGATTACACGTTATGGTAGTCAGCAAAATATTTATAAAATAAAGGGATAGTTTCTATTCCTTTAAAGTAGTTAAATACACCATAGTGTTCATTTGGTGAATGAATAGCATCAGAATCTAATCCAAAACCAAAAAGAACAGATTTTAAACCTAATTCTTCTTCAAATAACGCAACAATTGGGATACTTCCTCCACTTCTAATTGGGATAGGTGTTTTGCCAAAAGAATCTTGCATTGCTTGTTTTGCAGCTTTATATCCAATAAAATTAGTTGGAGTTACATAAGGTGTACCTCCATGGTGTGGGGTAACTTTTACTTTAACTGATTTTGGAGCAATACGGTTAAAATATTCAGTAAATAATGTTGTTATTTTGTCACTATCTTGATGGGGAACTAAACGCATAGAGATCTTAGCATAAGCTTTAGATGCAATTACCGTTTTTGCACCTTCGCCTGTATATCCTCCCCAAATTCCGTTAACATCTAATGTTGGTCTAATAGAGTTTCTTTCGTTTGTTGTATAACCTGCTTCACCATCAATATCAGATAAATCTAGCGCTTTTTTATACTCTTCAACACTAAAAGGAGCCTTTGCCATTTCTGCACGTTCTTCATCCGAAAGAATTTCAACATCATCATAAAAACCGGGAATAGCAATGTGGTTTTTATCATCACGCATTTTAGCAATCATTTCACATAAAATGTTTATTGGATTGGCTACAGCCCCGCCATATAGGCCAGAATGTAAATCTCTATTTGGACCAGTTACTTCCACTTCAACATAGCTTAAACCTCTTAAACCAACAGTAATTGATGGGGTATCATTAGCTATAATTCCTGTATCAGAAATTAAGATTACGTCTGCTTTTAACTTTCCTTTATTTTCTTTAACAAAAGTGCCTAAATTTTCAGAACCAACTTCCTCTTCACCCTCTATCATAAACTTTACGTTACATGGTAGCGAGTCAGTTTTCATCATCGTTTCAAAAGCCTTAACATGCATATACATTTGGCCTTTATCATCACAAGAGCCTCTAGCAAAAATTGCTCCTTCAGGATGACTTTCAGTAGTTTTAATTACTGGTTCAAATGGAGGGCTATCCCATAAATCAATTGGATCAGCTGGTTGAACATCATAATGGCCATAAACTAAAACAGTAGGAAGGTTAGTGTCAATAATTTTATCAGCATAAACAATAGGATGACCCGCTGTAACACAAATTTCTACATTATCTGCTCCTGCTTCTTCTAAACGCTTTTTTACTACTTCTGCAGTTTTTGAAGTGTCAGCATCATAAGCAGAGTCAGCACTTACTGAAGGAATTCTTAATAGATCCAAAAGTTCACCCAGAAACCTTTCCTTGTTTTCTGCAATGTAATTATTGATTTTAGGCATATGTTCAGTTTTTTACAAATATAAATAAGTTAGCTTACTTCGGGGTTAAAATTAGGTTTAGATTAATAAAATTAAGGTTAGACTTTAAGTTAGTTATGTTTTTTGACTCAGCCAGATGTTAAAAAAATAGAAAGTTTGTTTATATTTGATAATAGATTTTATAACTAGGAATTCAATAGTTGTCTACTTTAATAAAAAATAGAGAGGCAACCTTTTGTTAAAATCGAAGTCTTAATTATAGAGGAATCACTACATAGGAACTATGAAAAAAATTAAGTTAGCTATATTATTTGCGTTTTTTACTGTTGTAGTAAATGCTCAGCTTACTGTAAATACGGGTGTTTTAACGCCAACACAGTATGTTCAAAACGTATTGGTTGGTGCTGGAGTTACTATCTCAAATGTGACATTTACGGGAGATGTGAGTCAGTTAGGGGAATTTAATGGCGTTAACACGAATATTGGACTTGGAACAGGATTAATTATGGCGACTGGTGATGTAAATGTTGCAGTTGGACCAAATGATGATGGCTCTTCAACTTTGCCTATGGGTGGATTATTTGGTCCTGGAGATGCGGATTTGGATTTGATAATTAACGATCCATTTGTTACGAGTAATGATGCTGTAGTTTTAGAATTCGATTTTATTCCAACTGGCGATACAGTTAAATTTAATTATATCTTTGGTTCTGAAGAGTATCCAGAATTTGCTCCCCCTATGAATAATGGGTTTAATGATGCTTTTGGTTTTTTTCTAAGTGGCCCTGGAATAGTAGGGCCTTATTCTAATAGTTCAGTAAATATTGCAAACATTCCTGGGACTACCACACCTGTTAGTATTAACAATGTTAATCCGATAACAAATACTGTATTTTATGTTGACAATGGTGATGGAAATACAGCTCCCTTTAATACTGGAGCGCAATACATACAGTTTGATGGTTACACAACTGTTTTACAGGCTGTTTATCCTGTTACTTGTGGTTTAAATTATCATATTAAAATAGCTATTTGTGATGCTGCAGATGAATCATTTGACTCAGGAGTGTTTTTACAGGCAGGTAGTTTTGCAAGTAATACAGTTGTTTTAAATTCTAATGTTAATATTGGAGGGAACGACTCGGTTTTGTATGAAGGTTGTGGATCTGCATTATTAGATTTTGTTAGAAGTGATACTTCAGGAACTTCGGTTTACAATTATACTATTGTAGGTACTGCTGGAGCAACTGATTTTACAATTAGTGCAGATAGTGTAGAGTTTTTTCCTGGACAAGATACCGTTACATTGACTTTTGAGGCTATTCAAGACGGTTTGGTTGAGCCATTAGAAACAATAACTATTCAATTGATTCAAACAATTTGTAGTGTTATTGATACGCAAAAAGTAACTTTTTATATCAGTGATTTTCCTATCCCGATTGTAACTGCCCATGATACGTTTATAGCTTGCGGAAGTACTGATTCTGTGCCAGTTTGGGTGGAGGTGACTGGTCCGCCATATGTAGTTTCGTGGAATACCACTCCAGTTCAAATTACGGATACTATTTGGGTAGCTCCAAGTGTAACCCAAGAGTATACTGTTACTGTTTCGGATACGTGTGGTGTTTATGCCATTATTGATACTTTAGAAGTTATTGTTGTAGCTCCAGCATCAATAACCTTAACTACTCATGATACGATTAAAGCATGTGGGAGTAATGATTCTGTGCCAGTTTGGGTTACAGTTTTAGGGGCTCCATATACAGTTTTATGGAATACGACTCCAGCTCAAACTACTGACACCATTTGGGTTAATCCAACTGTAACTCAAGAATACATTGTTACTGTTACTGATGATTGTGGTGTTTATATTGTTTTAGATACAGCTGAGGTTCTTGTTGTTCCACCAACACCAATTACTTTAACGATGTCTTTAGATAGTACTAAGTATTGTATCCAAGATAGTATTGAGATTTATGTTGAATCTTCTGGGGGAGGTGGAGGCTTTACTTATATCTGGAATCCATTAGGATTAGCAGATACTAACTTTTTTGTAAATCCAATTATTACAACAACTTATGTTGTTGAGGTAACAGATATTTGTGGAACAATAGAGAAGGATTCTGTTACAATAACTGTTCCTAATTTTGTGCCATTAACAGCTAGTATTATAAATGTTGATGATACCGTTTGTTCTGGCGAGTTGGTTGTTTTAAATGGAGCAGTTGCTGGAGGAGTGGATGCTTATTTTTCTTGGGATAACGGATTAGGCAATAATTCTCCAGTGAATGTTAATCCAGTTACAACTACAACTTATATCTTAACTGGACAAGATAGCTGTGGTGCTATAGAAAGAGATACTGTTACAATAACAATTATACCTACAGTATTTACGCTTCATTTACCCGATTCAATTACGTTTAATTGCTTTGGTGAAAATGCACTACTAGACCCTGAAACTTTTGATGGAGATGGTCTAGAAACTTATCTTTGGTCAACAGGGCAGGTTACGGAAATAATTTCTGTAATGCCATCAACTACTACCATATATACCCTTAAAGTTACTTCAGGAGACGGTTGTTCATTTTTGTATGACACAACTAAGGTTATTCTGCCAATATTTTTACCTGTAGTTTTAGAAGTAAACCAAGATGATTCTATCGCTTGTCCTGGAGATCCAGTGGTTTTATTTGGAACTATTTATGAAGGTTCAGGAGATCCCTTAATTATTAATTGGTCTGATGGGGCAAATATTTTTACTGGAAATAACATTATTGTAAACCCATTAATAACAACAACCTATACTGCTTGGGTTAATGATACTTGTGCTCAAGATTTTGGAGCAATCGACTCTTTAACTGTTACTGTTCCAATATATACACCTTTAGTGTTTGATTATTTTTCTCCAGATACTCTAATCTGTTTAGGCAGTCAAGCTAATTTAGGAGGTTCAATTTCTGGCGGAGAAGGGAACTATTTTTACTCTTGGAGTAATGGATCAACTTCTGATTCAATTAGAGTAACCCCAACTTTTAGTAGAGGTTATAGTGTAAAAGTTTCTGATGCCTGTGGTGTTCAGATTGATACTTCGGTTTATGTAACTGTTTCGGCTCCTACAGCCAATTTTAATTTCGAATATCAAACGGTTATGGAGGTTCAGTTTTATGATTCATCATACAGTAATATAACTGCCTATTTTTGGACTTTTGATAATGGGACTTCTATAGCAGAAAATCCATTACATAATTTCAATTATGATGGAGCTCATGATGTTTGGTTATTGGTAGTAGATATAAATAACTGTCGTGATAGTATTTTAAAAACAGTTAAACCTTCATTGTTGGTTTACGCTCCAAATTCTTTTTCTCCAAATGGAGATGGATTAAATGATGAATTTAAATTTAAAGGAGTAGGAGTAAAATCATTCAATCTATTAATTTATAATAGGTGGGGGGAGTTAATGTTTCAGACGGATAATATAAATAACGGATGGAATGGGACTCTAAAAGGTGAAGAAATTCCGTTAGGCGTTTATGTTTACAAGGTTAGAGCAGAATCTTATGAGGGTATTGAATTTGAAGAAGCTAATAAATTACAACTGATTAAATAAGTATGTTTCCTGTCATTTCTTTAGGAGGGATTACATTTAATAGTTGTAAAACAGTTGGGGCAATATCTGCTAAATTTCCATCATTAATTTTGGTGTTATCCTTATCAATTAAAATACAAGGTACTGGATTAACACTGTGTGCAGTATTTGGTGTTCCATCAGGATTTATTGCCATATCAGCATTGCCATGATCCGCGATAATAATAAAAGAGTAGTCGTGCTCAATTCCTGAATTAACGATTCGCTCCAAACAGCTGTCAACTTTTTTTGCTGCAGCAGTAATGGCAGTATATATTCCTGTATGGCCAACCATATCTGTATTGGCAAAGTTTAAACATATAAAATCAGTAGGATCATTTTCAATTTCATGGATAATTTTTTGAGTTACTTCTTCTGCACTCATTTCTGGTTGCAAATCATAAGTTGCTACGTTAGGTGATTTTGCCATTAGACGTTTTTCACCATGAAATTCAGCCTCCCTTCCTCCAGAAAAGAAAAATGTAACGTGAGGATACTTTTCTGTTTCTGCAATACGTATTTGAGTTTTTTTATTCGTCTCTAATACTTCTCCTAAAGTATTTTGGATATTATCTTTATCGTATATAACATGAATATCTTTGAAATTCTTATTGTAATTTGTCATGGTAACATAATGTAAGGGAATAGTTTTCATTCCATTATCAGGCATGTCTTCTTGAGTTAGAGCAGTAGTAATCTCTCTACATCTATCTGTTCTGTAGTTAAAACAGATTACAACATCATTTGCTGCAATTCTTCCAATAGGATTGTTATTTTCATCGACTTTAACTAATGGGGTAATAAATTCATCAGTTACATTATCATTATAAGATTTCTGAATAGAAGTTATTAGATTAGTACTTTTTACACCTTTACCATCTAGGAGTAAATCATAAGCTAATTTTACTCTTTCCCATCTGTTATCTCTATCCATTGCATAATACCGGCCTACAACAGAAACCAGATTTCCAGCCGATTTTGAAAGTTTTTCTTCAAGTTTTGCAATATGACGTTTTCCGCTTTTAGGGTCACAATCTCTACCATCAGTAAAGGCATGTATGAAAAGATTGGCTACATTATTCTCCTCTGCTAACTCACATAACTTATATAAATGATTTTGATGAGAATGAATTCCGCCATCAGAAACTAATCCCATAAAATGAACAGCAACCTTATTTTCTCTTGCATGTTTAAAGGCAGCTTTTATAGTTGTATTATCTGAAATAGAATTATCTGCTACGGCATTATTAATTTTAGAAAAGTCTTGATAAACAACTCTTCCTGCACCTATATTTAGGTGGCCAACTTCTGAGTTTCCCATTTGTCCAGAAGGCAAACCAACGTATTCTCCATAAGTTTTAAGCGTGGAGTTTGGGTATTTATCTAAGCAGTTATCAAAAAAAGGAGTATTCGCGTTGTAAATGGCATCGGATTTCGATTTATCACCTATTCCCCAACCATCTAATATAATTAAAGCTACTTTTTTTGTACTCATGATAAATTGTTTTAGACTTACAAAAGTACTTGAAATCTTTTAAGATGAAAAGTTAAACCTTTACTCGAAGAATACAAACCTCATCTATTTGTTCTAACTGTCCTCTCCAGGATTCAAAATTTTCGATAAGAATTTATTGTTGTGCTTTTATTATTTTATCTTAATGGATAAAAGCAGTTTTAAAAAGGTTTTAGACATAATTTTTTGCCCTTTTATTCACCTAATTGATATGCATAGTCATCAGAAAAAAATAAATAGTATCTCCCTTTTGAAAATCAAAAGTATGCTTAGTGTAAAAATCTGAATTTTTAAATTGACCAATAGGTTATTTATTCGCCTTTTTTGCTAGAATATTTCTGTTCAGAGCTTTATTGGGTAAGCCTTCAGATATTGAACTAGGAACAGATGTGTTTTTAGACAGTAATGCAGAAAATCTAAAGTGATCAAAGGCTATTGTGTTTGCTAATTTTTATTTGCAATTACGCGAATATCAAACGTTTTTTCATTTAGAATTCAATTACGTTGGGAAAACAAATACCAGCATTAGGAAAGTGTTAATAAGTAACTCTGAAAGAGGGAACTATATTTATGAAATTATTTATGTGGTTACGATATTAATATTTCTCAAAACTTAATTCTAGGATTTATTTGATAATAACTACTATTAGTAATAAAATTTACAAAAAGAGATTAATAGTAATATAAAAAAGACAAGTTATGAAAGGAATCATCTTTACCGAATTTTTAGAGTTAGTCGAAAATGAGTTTGGCTTAGCAATGGTTCAACAGATAATTGATGAATGCGAACTGGATACAGATGGTGTTTATACCTCTGTAGGCACATATAGCCATAAAGACATGTTTAAAATGGTTGGAAAGTTATCTGAAATAAAGGGGGTTCCAATCCCTGAACTGTTAACCGTTTTTGGCGAATATTTTTTTAACACTCTAAGTAATGATTACCCGCAATTTATGAAACAGGCTAATTTGTTTGGGTTTTTAGATTCCATTGAAAGTTATATTCATCCAGAAGTTTTAAAGTTATACCCAGATGCAGAATTACCTGCCTTCGGTTCAGAAATAAAAAATGAAAATGAGTTATTTTTAAATTATCTATCATCAAGAAAATTGTCTGATTTGGCAATTGGTTTGATAAACGGTGCATCGAAGTATTTTAATGAGGAGGTTAATGTTTTTAAAGTTAGTGAAGAGGATGGTGGCGAAAAAGTGATGTTGAAAATAAAGAAAATTTAATGTTGCTATGGAGATAGAACTACTTGAAAAAGCCTTGAAAAGGCAGAAATTAGCACGAAAAGAGGCGGAGAGTCTACTTGAAAGAAAGAGTTTAGAGTTATATAATGCCAACTTAAGGCTACAAGAGGTAATTACAAATACTAATTTATTTCCGGAGGAAAATCCGAACCCAGTGATGAGATGTTCTGGACATACATATGATTTAATGTATGCTAATAAGCATGGTAAAGAAATTAATATGTTTTTAAACAGCTATACAGGTAGAAGGGTAAAAGAAAAATTTACGCAAGAATTGAGTCTTTCCTTTGAAAAAGGAATTCATAATCAATTTGATATGGCAATTGAAAATAAAACGATGAGGTTTAATCTTGTTCCATTTCCGTTAAAAAATTATATAAATATATATGCATCTGATATCACGGATATAAAAGCAACAGAAGTTCGGATGCAAAATATTACGGCTACATTAAAGCAGGCACAACAACTAGCAAGAATGGGAAGCTGGGAGTTAGATATTGCCTCTAATCATATGATTTGGTCTGAAGAATTGTTTCATGTTTTACAAGTTGACCCAGAAAAATTCATTCCATCCCATGAAAGTTATATTAATCTTTTGCATCCAGACGATAAGCAGATAAGTAATGATGCAGTTAATAAAGCAATTAAATACAAGAAAGAGTTTGTTTTGATACACAGACGAATATTTGATAATAGAGAGGAAATATATTTAGAATGTCGAGGACAAATTGATTTAGGAAAAGATGGTAAAGTCAAACGTTTGTATGGTATTTGTATTGACGTTTCTTCTAAAATTAAAGCACAGCAAGCAAAAGAAGGTTTTACGAAAGAACTGGAAGTAAAAGTAAAGGAACGAACAGAGGAGTTGATTAATAGTGAGCATAAGTTAAGATTATCTTTAGTTAAAGAAAAAGAGTTGGGGGAATTAAAAACTAGTTTTGTTTCAATGGCATCACATCAATTTAGAACACCATTAGCTGTTATTCAGTCAAATTTGGGATTGCTTGAAATTCTTAACAGCATTGATGAAAATCAAGAACCAGAAAAGTATAAAAAAGTAACTGGTCGTATTGCAGGAGAAATTACTAAAATGACTGAGTTAATTGATGAAGTTCTAATTTTAGGTAAATTGACATCAGGAAACGTTCATTATGACCCTCAAGATATCGATTTGATTGAGTGTTGCAAGGTCTTAAATAAACAATTTAATTCGATACAACAAGATGGAAGAATTATAGATTTTGAGATTGAAGGACAGCCATACAATATAAAGTTAGACTCTAAATTGCTAACACATTCATTATCTAATTTATTTAGCAATGCTTTTAAATATTCTGAAAAAAAAAACAATCCTAAATTAAAAATAATCTTTAGGCCAAAAGAACTTAGTATAATTGTGAAAGATTATGGTATTGGCATCTCACATACTGAAATACCCAACTTATTTCAACCCTTCTTTCGTGCAAAAAATGCAACAGAAATTAAGGGTACTGGCTTAGGCTTGAGTATTGCAAAGGAATATATCGAAATTAATAAGGGGCATATTGATGTTAAATCCGTATTGGGAGAAGGTAGTTGCTTTGAAATAAAATTTAATCGTTAAAAGATATCTAGCATCTAAAAAATAGGATGTTAAACAGGTTTAGCTCACTTAACAGGCTTAATTATAAATAGAATGAGAGTCATGAATAAAAGGTCCTATGAGGAATTGGAGAAAGAACTCCTTGAGTTGAAAAATATTCATGTTAGAGATTTAAAAAACAAAGAATATAAAATGCTTTTCGATTCTATGCCAGAAATGATTGAGGTTATAGAAGTTATTTATAACAAGAGTTGCGAACCCATCGATTTCTATATCCGTGATATAAACCTTTCTTTTGCAAAGTTTTTAGGTAAGCCCAGGGAGCAATTAATAAACAAAAAAGGATCCTCTATAATTGGTAAAATAGCAGCGCAGCATTGGGTGATTTCTTTTTCTAGTGTTGATAAAACAGGAAAGCAAATCAGCTTTAAAAATTATAGCACAGAACTTGATACGTATTATTACGTTCTATCATGGAAAATCTCAAAAAATAGAGTGGGGATTTCTTTTACTGAGATTACTGAAAATGAAAAGGCTGAAATTGAAAAACAAAAATTTAATGAAACTATATTAGATAATATCCCTGCTGACATTGCTGTTTTTGATAAAAATCATAATTATTTATATGTAAATCCAAATGGTATTCGTGATCTTGAAACTAGAAAATGGATGATTGGAAAAAACGATTTTGAGTATTGCGGTTTTAAAAACTTAGACAATTCTTTGGCTCAAAATAGACGAGATCTTTTTAATAAATCAATTCAAACTAATCAGCAAATAGAATGGGTTGATAAGTATAATAAAGAGGGAGAAGATGTTTTTATAATGCGCAAGTTTTACCCTGTTTTTATTGATGATATATTTCATTACGTAATAGGTTATGGGATGGATATTTCTGAATTAACAAAAGCGAAAATCGAACTAAGCCAGTTGAATAATAGCCTTGAAGAAAAAGTTAATGATCGAACAGTAGAGTTGATTAATAGCGAAAAGAAGTTAAAATTATCTTTACTTAAAGAAAAAGAGTTAGGAGAATTAAATGCCAGCTTTGTGTCAACAGCATCTCATCAATTTAGAACACCTTTAGCCGTTATTCAGTCAAATACAGAATTATTAGAAATGTTTGTCAGCACTGGAGAAAAAATTGAAACAGAAAATTATAAAAGAGTAACTGGACGTATTACAGGAGCAATTGCTAGAATGACGGGATTAATGGATGATGTTTTTATTTTAGGTAAATTAACATCAGGAAACATCGGCTATAAACCTAAAGAGGTCGATTTGATTCGGTTTTGCGAGGTTTTGGCAAAACAGTTTAATGCTTTTCAAACGGATGGAAGAAGTATAAATATTGTTACAGATGGTGAGGCATATAAAACTGATTTAGATCCTAATTTACTAATGCATGCATTATCTAATTTAATTAGTAATGCTTTTAAGTATTCACTAAGAAAAATTAATCCTGAGCTGTTTATAAATTTTAAACCAACAGAATATGTATTATCAATAAAGGATTATGGAATAGGTATTTCTCAAGAAGAACAATCAAATCTATTTCAACCATTTTTTAGAGCTAATAATGTTTCAGAAATTAAAGGAACTGGACTTGGGTTAAGTATTGCAAAAGAATACGTTGAAATTAATAGAGGGCATATTTCAGTTAAATCGAAATTAGGAGAAGGCAGTTGTTTTGAAATAACCTTTAAACGAAAATAAAAAAATGAAATTTGTAGCTAAAATATAAATCTATTGGTTAAAAAACTTGTTAAATAGAGATAAAATATGCTCTTTTTCTCTAAAAGTTAAATAGTGTTTTGATTATAGTTATGACTCAATTATTTTCTGACTTTAATGAATAACAATTTTTTCATACTAAATTACATCAATTTCGAACTTGATTAAGAGTTCTCAAGGTAAAGATGTTTTACTTCAAATAACGCTAAGTAATGGTTAAAAAAGAAAATGAGAAATGCTAAGGAAACTAACTGTTAGTGTTAACGCAGGAGCTGTTGATTTAAGAACGATTTTTTTGGAAAGTAAATTTATTAACCTGTCTTTCAAATAAAGTGCTTACATAATTTGATTAGCAATACTTTTACATATTTTATTTAAAAAATAACACTCAATTGGAGGGGTCATTATAATCCAAAAGAACTTCGTATGATTGTGAACTATATTCAATAATTAGGAAAAGGAAAATTTAAAAACCATACAAGCACTTATTTTTTATAAAAAATAATGTTTAAATTAAATTTGCATAGTTAATCTTAGAAAGAATATATCGAGCAACCAAATAACCGTAAATTCTAATTAGGTTTACTGAACTAACATGAAAAAAAGTTAATAAACATAAGTTATGCATACTATATTGATAATTGAAGATGAAAAGATATTGCGCGAAACATTAGCCGATATCTTAGAAATTAGTGGATATATTGTTATTCAAGCCAGAGATGGAGAGAGTGGAATAGAAATGTTTTCTAAAACAGTTCCTGATTTGGTAATATGTGATATAAATATGCCTAAAATGGATGGTTTTGAAGTATTACAAATTTTAGAGGCTGTTATGCCAGCATCTAAATTTCCTCCATTTATATTTCAATCTGCTAAAACAGAACCAGAGAACATTCGTAAAGGGATGAACTTAGGCGCTACAGATTTTATTACAAAGCCATATTCTGCGCCAGAATTATTAAAAGTTATTGGACTAAGACTCCTGGAGAGAAAAAAACTAGAAGAAGCATTAGTACGGGATGAAAGAATAAGAATAGCTAAAGAATTGCAAGGAGGTGTTCAGCGCTTAGTCACCGCAGCTAGCGAAGGAGTTACAGCCCTTGCTGGTCGTTTAGATGAAATGTCTAGAGAGAACCAAGATTTGCTTAATAACTCAGGCCAATTACTTCGTCAAGCAATTTCAGAAATACGTTCTGTTTCAAACGATTCAAAAATTGATTTAATCAAAATACAAGCACTTGAAAAATACCTTAACTTAATCTTTGAGACAACTTTGTTTTCTAAAGATGTAAAGCTGCATCTCACTATTGATTTAGAGGGAGATTTATTGCCACACCAATTACAGATAGAAATCTGCCTATTGGTTAGAGAAATGATAAACAATACGCTAAAACATGCAAAAGCCCAAACTGTTTCCTTAAAAATTTTAAGAATAAAAAAGGAGATACAGTTAGCCTTTCAAGATGACGGTATAGGTTTTGACATAAATCAATTTACATCAGGAAATGGATTACAAAATATCAGGAAAAAATTAGCTGAATTAAACGGTAAATTTTCAATAGAATCTGAACCAAACAAAGGGACAAAAATACAGTTAACACTTTAAACTGCTTATTTTACATAAATAAGCAGTTTAGAAAAAAAAGGCTACTTTAAAAATTAATAAAGGGTTGTATTTAAAATCAAGCGGAATACAAAATAATTATGGAAAAAATACTCGTAGTTGAAGATGAACAAGATATAAGAGAAACTTTACAGGATATTCTTGAGTTGGCAGGCTATGAGGTACTAATTGCGAGTAATGGTAAAAAGGGTTACAATGTTATTCTCGATAACCAACCCGATTTGGTGCTTTGTGACGTAAATATGCCAGAATTAGATGGTTTTGGATTACTTGGAGCAGTTAATCAACGATTAAAAGATAAAATAGTTCCTCCTTTTCTTTTTCTTACCGCTAAAGTTGAAAAAGAAGATATGCGTTATGGTATGAGTTTGGGTGCAGATGATTATATTTTTAAACCCTTTAACTCTAATGAGATTTTAAAAACAGTAAGACTTCGTTTAGATAAGCGTCAACAGTTATTAAAGCTGAGTACTAACAATTCAGAGTTAGTCATAAAAGACGTTAACAAATTAGCGCTACCTTGTGATGATGGTTTAGAATTAATTTCTTTTGATAAAATTATTAAGTGTCAGGCAGATAGATCATACTGTAATTTTCATCTGATAGGCAATAGGAAAATACTAGTTTCTAAACCTATGAAAGAGTTTGAAGAGATATTAACCAGTAAAAGTTTTTTAAAAGTTCATAAATCTACCATTGTAAACATTAAGTATATTGAAAAATTTGTTAGAGGAAAAGCTGGTCATTTACTCATGTCAGACGGATCAATTGTAGCTGTATCAGTTCGAAAAAAAGAAGAACTAATACATTTATTAAAATCAAAAATTTAACATTATAATAGCTTATCATGGAATTGATATAACCAACATAATGTTTAAAGTGTTTATTTCAGCATTCTTATTTTTTCTACTAAAATGGCTTAATTTCTAACTGAAATTTAGTTTGTACATGATTTTTTTTCGGTATAAAATAGAGTTGCGTTGGGTAAACAAATATCAACATTCGGAAATTAACGACACACTATTTTAGATTACGCAACTACATTTGCGTTAAAATTATATCATTTGTATGGGTACAATATTGATTATTGAAGATGAAAAAATATTAAGAGAAACATTGGCGGAGATCATAGGGCTTAATGGCTATAAAGTTGTTCAAGCAAGAGATGGAGAGGAAGGTGTAGAAGTTTTTACTGAAACAACTCCAGATTTAGTTCTTTGCGATATAAATATGCCTAAAATGGATGGCTTAAATGTTTTAAAAGTAATTCGACAGAATGATGAATTAAAACACACTCCTTTTGTTTTTTTAAGTGCACTATCCTCAATGCCTGATCTTCGTTTAGGAATGAATAAAGGTGCTGATGATTACTTAACTAAACCTTTTCATTACAAAGAATTGTTATCCACGATTTCACTCCAGCTAAAAAAGTCAGTAGAACTAAAAAAAATTGGAAGAGAGTATTCAAGGAAAAACATAAAGGATTATAAAGTTAAAATAAAGGGAAAAACAAAGGGGTTCCTTGATAGCTTAAATCGTGCAAAAACAATACAAAATGTAATTTTGCCAAGTGCACAAAAAATGGATGAATTACTTCCCAATCATTTTAATTATTTCCTGCCCAAATACGTTATTTCGGGTGATTTTTATTTAGTAAGAAAATTTAAGGGAATCACCTTAATTGCTGTTGCAGATTGTACAGGTCACGGAATGCCTGGAGCATTAATATCAATGGTTTGTAATATGAGTTTAATTAACGCGTTAGATCAGTTTGGATTAACAAAACCTGCAGAGATTTTGACTAAAGCAAATGACATTTTTTTAGACTTTATGAATACAAACGAGAGTAATATTTCTAAGGATGGAATGGATATTTGTTTATGTTCCATAGATAGTAATTCTAACTTAATTCGATTTGCTGGAGCAAAGCGCCCGTTATATTTAATTACTAAAATAAATAAATTTAAACCTGTTAGTATAAGTAATAATTTCTCAGGATTAATAGAGGAAGAAGATGTTCTATATGAAATTAAGGGGAACAACTGTTCTGTTGGTTCTGAGGATCCAATTTTTGAAGTTGAAGAACAAATTTTTGAATACAATAATGGAGATTCAATATACTTAAGTTCAGATGGTTATGTTGATCAGTTCGGGGGAGATTTAGACCGGAAATTTAAATCAAAAAAGTTGAAAAAATTACTTCTATCCATTCATAACAAAACGATGTCTGAACAAAAAAAACTATTAGCTCATGAATTTCAGAGTTGGAGAGGAAATAAAGAGCAAGTTGATGATGCAACAATTATTGGCATTAAGCTATAATAGAAATGAACACTTAAACTGTATCGTTATGATAAAAAACACTATTAGTAGATGATCACAAAATAATAAGGGACGGAGTAAAGGCAATGCTTTCTCAAATGAAAAACATTAAAGTAGTAGGATAATGTAGTAACGGGATTTAAGCTATAGCTTATGTAAAAGAACAAAGTAATGAGGTTGGCACAACTATAATGGCATCATTTTTTAAATGAAAAAAATTGGTTTTTTCCTAAAGAATTTTCTACAAGAGAACTTGAGGTTTTAGTCTGCATTTCAGAAGGGTTAACCAACAAGCAGACAGGAAAAAAACTTTTTATAAGTGCTATAACATTTGAGACACATAGAAGTAAGTTATTACATAAAGCAGAGGTAAATAATACTATAGAATTAATTAAATATTGTATAAAAAATTTAAGAATAAAATATGACATATTATAATAAATTAGTGCTAATTGTATCCCATAAAAAATAAAAAATAAATGTGTAAGACAAAAGAAACCATTTTAGTTGTTGAAGATGACTCAGAAATCAGAGAATCATTAAAAGAGATTTTAAAATTGAAAGGGTATCAAGTACAAACAGCAAATAATGGAGAGGAAGGACTTTCGACTATTGTTAGAGAAAATCCTACATTAGTAATATGTGATGTAAATATGCCTATAATGGGAGGGTTTGAACTGTTAAAGAAATTGAATGACAGTATGAAAAAAGAAGTTATTCCTCCCTTTTTATTTTTAACTGCAAGAGTTGCAAGTTCAGATATGAGAACAGGAATGACCTTGGGCGCAGATGACTATATTACAAAGCCTTTTAGTGCTTTAGACTTGCTGACTAATGTAGCATTAAAAATAAATAAACGTAAAAAAATACAGTTATTGGCTATAAGCGAAGAGCAGAACAGAATTTCTGATGAATTACACGATAGCATTCAACAACTATTAGCTGCGGCTCAAATAGGATTTAGTAGTATTGAAGGTAATATTAGTTTTTTAGATCACAATACCGAAGAAATGTATTCTAGATCAATAAAGTATTTAAAAGAAGCTTCTGTGGAAGTAAGAAATATTTCTCATGACATTTCAGTTAAAGAAGAAATAAACTTAGAAGATAAGATTAACAATCTGTTGCAGCAATTAAATGAGGCTAGTAAAATTGAGACTAATTTTATTTGTCAGGAAAATAAAATACTTGAAAATACTGTAAAATTTGAATTGTTAAGAATAATTCAAGAAGCAGTGAGTAATATTATAAAGCATGCAAAAGCAAAAAGTATAACGGTATATATTGAATCCAATAATAATGGTGGTAAAATAGAAATAACCGATAATGGAAAAGGTTTTAACCTTAATAACCATATTAAAGGTAGAGGATTAGAAAGTATGAGACAGAGAGCTAAAAAAATAAAAGCATCTTTGAATATAATATCAAGTTCTAATGAAGGCACTTCAATAAGTTTAGACTGGTAAACAACTGATCTTATATAATAAGTTTATTTAACTATTTTAAAGTTCACTCCTAAGTTATCTTACGTTAAGTGAAAAATGAATAGGAAATTCGACTATTTATATCAATTTAAAAATACATACTCTCAACCCTTCTATCGAGAAGATTTATGCTTAGAAAATTACTCTTGTTACTTGTGATACTTTGGAATGTCTAGTATTTTGCGATATTATAAATAATTACTTACTTAACTTATATATTTGAATTATGGTAAAAAAGAATAAGTATGATAATTTAACTATTAAAATTAGTTAGAACAGAAAATAATTGAGTTTTGAGTACAGTATCAATAGTGCTATACTAAGGTGTTGGAGGCATAAATTTGAAGCTAAATCTGTTAATTTTTCTATGAAAAGAGCAGTGTCTTTTGAAGAGTTAGGGCTGAAATTATTAAAGAAAGAACTCAAAGATGTTCAAATGGAGCGAGATATATTAAAAAACCATTGGGTATCTTCTCTAATTGTATATCCATTTACTATTTCAGGTTTAAACTCTATCGATAAATTTTTCTGTATTCTCAGGATCAATTCGATAATTGAGGAGTATGCGGTGATCTATTATTCCTTTAAATTGTATTCAATGTTGTAACTTATCGGCTATATTTAGCTTAGGAATTAAAAGCATCAATCTTTAGGTTAAGTTCGAAAACCCTTATTGAATATAGCTATTGTGCCTGTTGCACAATATTGTTGATAAAGGCATTAAGATAGTTAAATAACTGTGTGTATAGGTATTAACTTTAATGAATGCAAGGAA
>CAJWVX010000011.1 GCA_913048175.1 uncultured Flavobacteriales bacterium
AATGATTTATGGAATTATTTCAAAGCCAAAACATCCTAGATTTTTCTGAACGCTTCAAAACTGACCTAGATTGCAAAGAATACCTATCTAAAATTAAGTGGCAAGATGCTTATAACTGTGTGAAATTTGGTCATAAAAAAAGCCAAATCAGGAAGGATTATTCTCGGACTTGCAATAAATGCAGTCATGCTGAAACTGCTTCATCCAATACATCGTTTCATAAAGTAAAGTTTGGTTTACGTAAAGCATTTTTTATTGCCTTTGAAATGACAACTACAACAAAGAGTTTGTCAGCAAGTCAAATGGGTGTTAGCTATCTTGTTAGCGATAAGACAGCGAGATTATTTATGCATAAAATTAGAGAGGCTCTGAAATCTAGTGGTAATAACCCAATGGAGGGTATTGTCCATGTTTATGAGTTTATAATTGGAGGTAAGGAAAAGGGTGTGGTTGGGCGCAGCTATAATAGTAAGAAGAAGAAAATTGTTTGTTCAGTTGAACTTACTGACAGCGGAAAGGTCCAAATAATGTATGCCTTGTAAATAGACATTTATTCATCAAAAGATTTAGTAACTATTTTTGAACAACACATAAGTGAGCAAGCAGATGTCACAACTAATCAATGGAGAGGCTATGGTCCTTTCTCTGGAGAATACAAGATCACATAAGAAAAAGGTGTTGGAGGTGTTAATTTTAAAGCTTTACACTATGATTCATCAGTTAAAATCATGGCTAATAACTAGCTACTCTTGGATTCGCCCATTTAATGTTAATAGATATTTAGATGCGTTCTGTTATTGAATAAATAGGTCGTAAGCAAAAAACAATATCCTTAATAATCTAATTGAAAGAATGGTTCATGCAGATAAAAAATATCAAACAGAATTAATATGTTCTTAACTACTTACCTCTATATTTCTTTAAAGAAATATATGATGTGAACTAATCTAACAAAATTGATTCCTATGTACTTTTAGACTAAAAGTCCGACAGGCTCCTAGATTAAAACTAGCACATTGGTATAATAAAGTTGAGCAGGCAAATTTAAATCATTTAATACGATTGCTAAGTCTATAGAAATGCGTTATATCCCAATACTGAACTACTTTAATAATAGAAGTACAAATGCGTCTGCAGAATATTTTAATGCTAAAACTAAAGAGTTTATAGCTCAATTTAGTGGCGCTAAGGATATCAAATTCTTTCTATTTAGGTTGACTAAATTATTTACCTAATATATTTTTTGATCCGACAAGTGTTGGTTACAAGCTAAAGTGTCAGTGCTATATTTTCTAAAATAGTCACCCATTTTCTCAAGAGAGATATCCAAAGCACTATAAGATTTGGAAGCCTCTCTTTTATCACTTAAATAGCTTGTAGTTCCAGTTACTTTACCCAGCAATTTCCCTTTACCATCTCTCCCATTAGCAGGACAAGAAAAAGCAACTACTTCAACATTATAATTCTGTTCTAATTGATATCCTCTCTCAATAACATCACTTAAATCGTTATTAAATCCATGTACAAAAAACAAACAATTTCTTTTCTCAGTTTTTATTTTTAATTGAAGATCCCTAAACACTTTTTCACTAGCATACTCAGCATTCGAACCTACTCTATATGAATCATTATCAATTATATTCACCTCCCATTTACCTTCCTTTTTGTTAACAGTTCTAAAGTTAATTCATCAGGGTTTTCATCATTAAACTTTTACCCATAACGCTCTTCTGGTCTACTTTTAATTGAATATTTCTATTGGTAATAATTATCATTGTAAACTTTTTTGACTAAAGTTAAATACACAAATTATTACGACAATCCAACCTTTTTCATCTACCAATCGTATTTATAATGTTATCAACCAAAATACTTTCCTATGAATAACGTAGACAGTCACGGATTAAAATTTTGCTTTATCAGTAATTCTAATCACAGTTATTTAAACGAATACATCAAAATTTCTCAAAAAGACTTTCGAAAATATTACTCTTTTAAAAACTTAAATCTATTAGAGATAAAAGGATTTGATCCTGATGTTATAATTATTGATGAATACTTTAAAAATAAGGCTTACTCCTCAATAATAAATTCTATTAAATTGAACTTTAAGCACACTACAATTTATTTCTTATCACCAGAATACACAAACTATAACAGTATTATTCAATCTGTTAATCATAAAACGCATTTCTACTCTAATTTTAGTATTGATATTTTAAAGCAAATTAACACACAACATGGAAGCCAAAACAATTTTTTAGAGGCAAGCTAAACTGATTAGCTGCTCTTCATATTTATTTAAAGCAGCATACAATTCTTCAAACGAGGGTAGTAAAAAGTATTTTGTTTGAATTACGTTATTATTAAAATCTGTACTAATAATTTCATCTATATCAAAAAGCCGAATTTCAGTACTCTTTTCATAAATAGTATTGGTTTCACCAAATGAGGAAGTTATTCCTGCTCCGTATATTTTTGTTCCAGCCTCTTGTAATAACCCAAATTCAATAGTAAACCAATATAACCGTTGTAGTTCTATAAGAATTTCTTCTGAACCTTTAAATCGAACTCCTATCTCACCCATCTTTTGAGCAAAATCTCCATACTCACAATTCATAAATAATGGAATATGCCCAAAAATATCATGAAACATATCTGGCTCTTCCAAATAATCTAATTGAGCCATTGATCTTAACCAAGTAGAAGAACAAAACTTCTTTCGTGAAAGCAATTCAAAAAAATCACCTACAGGAATTAAACCAGGTACTACCTCAATTGTCCAACCTGTTTTTCTTTGCAATACATCATTTAATTGCTCAAACTGAGGAATACTATTTGCATTTAACACTTCTGACAATTCCGATAGACAGCTTAAATATGCTAAGCAAGATTTATCCTCTAAGTTATCTAGTTGTCTTTCAAACAAAGTCTTCCAAACTTTAAAATCTTCTTGAGTATAGTTATCAAATTCTTGTTTCATTCTATTGATTTTTAGCATAAAAAAAGCTCGGTTCTGTTGAACCGAGCTTAATATATTTTTAACATACTTTACTGACTCAGTTCTTTTTAAAAATTAAGTGATAGTAATAATATGTATTTTGCATTTTCATTTGAACTTCAAAAGTAGCATTAAATTCGTTATGAATTCATTCGAGGTCTTTTCTTAGTAGATTCAGCTATAATTTCTTCTATTCTACTTGCCAACTCAAAATCATTCATTGTTAAACCATCTACATCATGAGACCTTAACTTTATGTTTAATTTATTATAAGAGTTATACCAATCTGGATGATGATTCAATTCTTCAGCAACTTCCCCGATCTTAACCATAGCAGCAAAAGCCTCTTTAAAACTTTTAAAGGAAAAGTCCTTTATAATTCTATTGTCATTATAAGACCACCCTTTAAGTGTTGTTAAATTAAAATCTATTTCGTTTTCAGTTAATTTTTCCATCTTTTATTTTTTTTAGATAATCTACCAAACCTTTAATAAGCCAAAAAAATCACAAAATATGCTAAGACTGTTTTTATTCTTTACAAGGATATAAAAAATTAACTTTTTTCTCTACAATACTCTTATAATTCTCTAAGGTTAAAATTTATTACTTTCTATTTTTAGTGTTCTGCTGTACAAAAAAATTAAACGTAAAGAAAATAAATTTTTCGCTAAAATCGCTAAGACTCTTTCTGTTTTAGAAATAATTTAAGTCATTTTTTATGCAAAGCTCATCAAATTACCTAAGGGTAATCTTTATTTCCTTTTTTAATTGCATTATAAATTACTTGTTGAATATTTGTTCTAATATTCATCTTTAATAGCTTCTTGTTTTCAGCATTTGGATAAATTCTGTTTGACAAGAATACATAAACGAGATCTTCTTCAGGATCTGCCCAAACCATTGTCCCTGTAAAACCTGTATGCCCAAAACTTGCTTGAGAAATACTATCGCAAGTAGGCCCGCCATAACCTTGTAAAAATGGTTTATCAAAACCAGCAGCACGTCTATTCTCTTTCTCATCATAACAAAACTGGCGCTTAGTAAACTCTCTAAGTGTTGTATCTTTGATATATCTAACATCTCCATAAGTTCCTCCATTTAAATACATCTGCATTAATTTAGCTAAATCATTCGCATTAGAAAATACTCCTGCATGTCCACCAACACCTCCTAACATTGCAGAACCAGGATCATGAACATCTCCCTTAATAACTTGCTTCCTAAAAGTCTTGTCATCTTCTGTTGGAGTTATTCTATCTAAATCAAAACGATCTCGTGGCATATAACCCGTTGTTGACATTCCTAAATCAGCATATATATCACCTACATAATCAGCAAGCTTCTCTCCTGTTTGTTTTTCAATTATTTTCATCATAAAATAATATCCCAAATCGCTGTAACGATAAACTTTCTCTTTAATCGGGCCTCTAAGTATTCTTTGATAAATGGTGTCAGGATAATATTTATTGATGTAAAAATTTTCTGCTACTCTATGTGGATAGGTTTCATTAGAATCTAAACTATATATATCATATTTCGGAACACCCTTAGACATTGTTTTAATGTAAAATGGAACCCAAGCCTGCAAACCTGATTGATGTGCTAAAATCTCTCTCAAACCTAAATCACCATATTTCGAAGAATCCGGAATTAAATAACTCAAATAACTACTTAAAGTAGAGTCTAAACTAAACTTATTATCATCTTGCAAAAGCATTAAAGAAAGTAAAGAAGCACTAATTTTAGTTATTGACGCTAAATCATAAATATCAGTATTTATTACAGTTCTTTTATTCTCATAAGTATGATATCCAAACGATTTATTGTAAATTACTTTTCCTTTCTTAGCCACTAAAATCTGACAACCTGGGTAAGCATGTTCTATAATTCCACTTAAAGCAATAGAATCGATTCGAAACAAATCACTTTCGTTTATCCCTACCTCTTCAGGCTCAGTATATTTAAACCTATTAATAGATTTAACATCCAATCCAGTACCTTCTTTAAATTTATCTGAAACACTAACTGGTAATTTTCCGTTAGCTCCAATTCCGCCAAAAATAAGTTGAGCCGATGCCAAATGAGCGTATCTACTATTTTGATACGCTACAATTAACCCATCCGTTTTTTCAATCTGATTAAATCCTATTAAACTATAAGGATTTGCAAAAACTGTTAGAATTACTCTATTATCCTTAGTTAAATTAGTAATCATATCTTTAGTTACTGCTGATATTTTATAACTTTTCCAAGGGTTTTTATTTGATTTATGGATAGAAACGATAATGGTATTATAAGTTCTTAACGTATCTAATAAAGCAGAATTCTTTTTGCTGTCCAATTGCATCACATTAAAATGATCTACTTGATGGTATAATGAAAGCTCATTCTGAAAATCGTTAACCTTTGCTTCACCTATCACTAAAGAAGCAATCTTTAGTTTACTCAAATCTCTTAAAGGAATAATATTGCTATCATTCTTTAAGACAGTTAACGAAGCCTCTGAAAGCTTTCTATTCAGTAACTCATATTCTCTTTTATTTAAATCTTCAATTAAGTTTTTCTTTTCAACTTTCTTATAATTATTTAAACCCTCCCATTGTTTAGCTCTAAGAATTTTCAAACATCTTTTATCAACCTCTTCTCTAGAAATTTCTCCTGCAGCAATGGCTTTATTAATTTCTGTAATTCCCAATTGTACATCTTTGGGAAACAACAACACATCATTTCCTGCTAACAAGGCTTTTACATCTACAACTCCAGGTTGATATAAAGTACTTACTCCTTTCATGTTTAATGCATCGGTAAAAATTAATCCTTTAAACCCTAAAGAATCTTGCAACAAACGGGTTACAACATTTTTAGATAAAGTTGTTGCTGTATTTTCCTCTTCAGCGTAAGCTGGAATATTTAAGTGAGCCACCATCATACTCGCTAAACCATTTTCTATTAGCTTATAAAAAGGATAAAGCTCAACAGAATCCATTCTCCCTTTAGTATGATTGATTGTTGGTAATGATTTATGGGAATCCTTATCAGTATCTCCGTGTCCGGGAAAGTGTTTTGCATTTGCCATTACATTAACCGATTGCATTCCTTTCATATATGCAATTCCTTTACTTGCTACATTCTCTTTGTTTTCTCCAAAAGAACGCGCATTAATGATTGGATTTTTAGGGTTAACATTAATATCTACAACTGGAGCAAAATTTACGTGAATTCCTAAACGCTTACACTGCTCTCCAATGTCAACACCCATTTCATAAATCAACTGTTCATCTTGAATTGCACCCAGAGTCATTTGCCAAGGGTATTTAACTGTACTGTCTAAACGCATAGCCAATCCCCATTCCCCATCTATAGAAACCATTAAAGGTACTTTAGATTTTTTTTGATATCGATTAATCAATTCTGCTTGTCTTAATGGACCACCTTGCATAAAAATTAATCCACCAATTTTATTTTCGATAACCAATTTTTCAATTTTTGCAACATGATTAACACCCTGATTAGAATATGCCGCCACCATAAACAACTGAGCTGTTCTTTCATCTGGAGTCATAGTTTTAAATATAGAATCTGCCCAATTTCCTTGAACCTCTAAAAATGGCGGATCATTCTCGTTATCGATAATGATATTATTTGACAATGGCTTTACAAATGCCGTTGTTATGACAAGTAATAAAACCAATCCTATTCCTATTATTTTTTCTACTTTCATAGCTATCATCAAAAAAATAAAATTAGCGTTTATACAAGCCTAACGTTTTATTGTTCTCAGGTCTTATTAACAATGGATTATTTATATCCTAGATTGTTTAAAACTCTTGATTAAAAGTTCGATTAAAATTGAGTCATTTCTTGTTTATTCAGCTATTTTTGCAATCTTAAAATCACTCACTAAAACAAGAAAAATGCCAACAATCGTTGAATTAGAAAAAACAGCAAGTCAGGTAAGAAGAGATATTGTAAGAATGGTAAACGGAGTAATGTCAGGACACCCTGGAGGATCTTTAGGTTGCGCTGATTATTTAGTTGCTTTATACTTTGAAATTATGAAGCATAATGCTGCTGATTTTAATATGGATGGTACAGATGAAGACATCTTTTTTCTATCAAACGGACATATTTCTCCTGTTTTTTATAGTGTTTTAGCACGTTCTGGATACTTTGATGTTTCAGAATTAGCAACTTTTAGAAAATTAAATACAAGATTACAAGGACATCCAACTACACACGAAGGTTTAGAAGGAATTAGAATAGCAAGTGGATCTTTAGGGCAAGGTTTATCAGTAGCAATTGGAGCTGCTGAAACAAAAAAACTAAACAACGATAAAGGAATAGTTTTCACATTACATGGTGATGGAGAGATACAAGAAGGGCAGATTTGGGAAGCAGCAATGTATGCAGCTCATAACAAAATAGATAACTTAATTTCCGCTATCGATTACAACCACAAACAAATTGATGGTGACATTAGCGATGTATTGGACTTAGGAGACATTAAAGCAAAGTGGCAAGCTTTTGGATGGGACGTAATGGAAATGAACGGAAACAACATGCAAGAAGTAGTAAATAAAGTTAATAAAGCTAAAACGCACTTAGGCAAAGGAAAGCCCGTTATGATTATTATGAAAACGGAAATGGGTCAAGGAGTTGATTACATGATGGGAACTCACAAATGGCACGGAAATGCTCCAAATGAGGAACAATTAGCATCGGCATTAGGCCAATTAGAAGAGACTTTAGGAGACTACTAGTTATTGGTATTTTGTTTTTAAATTTTAACACATAACAACCAAACACTGAAAGAATTAGCAAGACATATAAAATTTACAATCGTTGCTTTGACACTTCTCATCGCAACAAATTCTTTTTCTCAAATTAAACAGAAAACGAGAATTCTATTTGTTTTAGATGCTTCTCAAAGTATGCTAGGACAATGGTCTGGTGAGCAAAAAATGAACGTAGCTTCTCGACTATTAAGTAATCTAATGGATAGTCTTAAATCTGTTGAAGATTTAGAAGTTGGAATGAGGGTTTATGGACATCAATTTTCTGTTGCAGCTGGTGATAGAAGTTGCGAAGATACAAAACTAGAAGTTCCATTTAATGGAAGTAATGGTTATGAGAATATTAAAACGACCTTAGGTCAACTCTATCCAAAAGGAACAACACCTATTGCCTACTCTTTAGAACAAACAAAAAATGATTTTCCGCCCTGTTCAAACTGTCGAAATATTATCATACTGATTACAGATGGAATTGAAGAATGTGATGGAGATCCTTGCGCTGTAGCATTAGCTCTTCAAAAAAATGGAGTTACCTTAAAACCATTTGTTATTGGAATGGGATTAGATGTTGATATTATTGATGCTTTTAGATGTATTGGTACTTTTTACGAAACTAAGGATGCAGAATCATTCAACAACATACTTAGCGTTGTTATTTCTCAAGCAATGAATAACACAACTGTTCAAGTAAACCTAATAGATGCGATAGGCGATCCAAGTGAAACAGATGTTAACATGACATTTTATAATAGCCACTCTAAAGTTATTGAGTATAATTTTGTGCACACGATGAATCATAGAGGTGTTCCTGACACAATACCCTTAGACCCAGCTGTAAAATATGATTTAACAGTACATACACTTCCTGCCGTTAGTAAAGACAGCATCAGCATAAAACCCGGAATTCACAACATAATTGCTTTAGATGCTCCACAAGGCTATTTAAAACTAGAAATGAATGGACTTAATGAGTACGATAAATTAAAATGTATTGTTAGACAGAAAGGAAAAATGAAAACACTTTATGTGCAAAACTTTGAAGAAACTACTAAATATATTACCGGAAATTTTGATTTAGAAATACTTACTCTTCCTAGAATGTATGTTAATGATGTAAACATAAGGCAAAACCATACAACAAAAGTTTTTATTCCAGAACCTGGTATAGCAACTTTTTCTCTCCCCAATAGAGGTATAACAAGTGTATTTTTAGAAAACGAAAATAAATTAGAATGGATTTACAATATATCTCCAAAAACAGATAGAGAGACGATTGTACTTCAACCAGGAAGCTATAGATTAGTTTATAGAGGGCTTAACTCTAGAAACGTTATTTATACAAAAGAAAAAAGATTTACAGTAAAATCAGGCGCATCAACACAAGTTAAATTTTAGATATGAAAGATTACCCTTACACAGAAAAAAAAGATACTCGTTCAGGTTTCGGAGACGGTCTAACTGAACTAGGAAGAGAGAACAAAGATGTTGTAGCATTATGTGCAGACCTTACGGGCTCTTTAAAAATGAATGATTTTGAGAATGAAAATCCTGATCGTTTTTTTCAGATTGGTATTGCAGAAGCTAATATGATTGGTATTGCCGCTGGAATGACTATTGGAGGGAAAATTCCTTTTACTGGAACTTTCGCTAACTTTTCTACTAGTAGGGTTTATGACCAGATTAGACAATCGGTTGCTTACTCTGGTAAAAACGTTAAAATTTGTGCATCTCACGCAGGTTTAACTTTGGGTGAAGATGGTGCAACTCACCAAGTCTTAGAAGATATTGGAATGATGAAAATGCTTCCAGGAATGACAGTTATTAACCCATGTGATTATAATCAAACCAAAGCTGCAACTAAAGCAATTGCAGATTATAAAGGACCTGTTTATTTAAGATTTGGAAGACCAAAAGTTCCTGTTTTTATGAATGAACCTTTTATCATTGGCCAAGCTATTAAATTACAGGAAGGTGCTGATGTTTCTATCTTTGCTACAGGACATTTAGTTTGGGAAGCTTTAGAAGCTCACAAAACATTAGCTGCTAAAGGAATTAATGCAGAAATAATAAACATACACACCATTAAACCATTGGATTCAAAAGCAATTCTAGATTCAGCAAACAAAACAAAATGTATTGTAACTGCTGAAGAACACATGAGAAATGGTGGATTAGGAGATAGTATTGCGCAGGTAATCACTCACAACAACCCTATGCCTATTGAATATGTTGCTGTAAATGATAGTTTTGGAGAAAGTGGAACTCCAGATCAATTAATGAATAAATATGGTTTAAATGCCGAAGCGATAGTAAAAGCTGCAGAAAAAGCTATTTCCAGAAAATAACTAATCTTCAAAACTTATTATAAAAAATGGGGCATTGCTAAGCATTTGCTCAATGGCCCATTTTAAGTGCTCTCCAATCTTTTCTTTAATTAAATATCCTCTTGCTCCAGCTTCTTTCATTTTATCAATATCTAACTGATTTGTATGCATAGAAACTCCTAAAATTTTAATTGTTTCATTTCCTTTCTGAGACATTATTTCTTGAGTAGCAGCTACCCCATCCATTATAGGCATACTGATATCCATCAAAACAAAATCGTAAGATTTTTCAGAAACCATATCCACTGCCTCTAATCCATTAGTAGCCTCATCAATATATTCTAAATTAAAATTTAATTTAAGAACCGATTTAATACTATCTCTTATTATTTTGTGATCATCTACAATTAGTACATGCATATTATATTGATTTTTGAGGTAGAATTATTTTCGCACTAGTTCCCTTTCCTATTGATGTATTTATGATAAAATCTCCATTTAAGAAACTAACTCTTGAATTAATATTATCTAATCCTATTCCAGAATTATTAATTTTGTTTTCAATTTTATCAAAGCCCACTCCATCATCTTTTACTTCTAATACAAGTTCTTTATTTAATATTTCTAGAATAATAGTAACATTTTTTGCAGATGAATATTTTAATATGTTATTAACTAACTCCTGAGATATTCTATATAATTCTATTTCGATTTTTTCACTTAATTTAAGTTCAATAGTATTACTTTTAAATAAAAACTTAATCTCTTTAACCTTATTTAAATCAGCACACATCACTTTTAAAGTTTCTCTTAACCCCAACTTCTCTAAGGATGGTGATGCCAAGTTATGAGCTACAGCCCTATATTCCTTTATAGCTCTATCAGCAACACTTATTAAATGACTGAACATTACTTCATCTATTTCCGATTTTAATCCATATAAATTAAGTTTAATTGCAGAAAGCAATTGGCCTAACCCATCATGTAAATCTTGTGATATTCTTTTACGCTCTTTCGCTTGACCAACAAACAACGCATCTAGCAAATTCTCTTTCACCATTTTTTGTTCAGTTATATCTAAACAAGCTCCATTCACCAAAACTGGCTTACCCATACTATATAAACTTACGGTCAACCAAGTTTGTAAAAACCTTGTTTCACCATTTGGTCTAATAATTCTTTGTACATAAGAAAAATTAGTTATTTCAGCATCCAAATTTCCTCCAACATCTTTTACCAACTGAACATCTTCAGGGTGAACCATTTTAATATAGCTATCAAAACTAACATTAAACCCCTCCTTTTCAACTCCAAAAATAACATACATCTGATCACTCCATATTGTCTCATTAAGAACCATATCCTTTTGCCAAACCCCAAGACCAGTAACTTTTTGAATTTCATCCAATAATACTGTTTGCCTCTTTATTTTTTTTTCATTTTCTATTCTTACAGTAATATCAACATGAGTACCTATCATCCTTACTGCAACGTTTTTGCTATTTAGTATAGTATTACCTCTTGCCAATATAGTTTTATAACCTTCTTTCTTACTCAGCATCCTAATTTCAATTTCATATTTTTCGAGTTTTCCTTCCAAGTAATTTGTTATGCAATATTGAACTTGATCCCTATCGTCTGGATGCAATAATGCGAAAAAACTCTCTGTGGAGTTTACTATTTCATTATCCTCATAGCCTATAATCGATTTCCAACGTGGAGAAAAGTAAATGTCATTAGTTACTAAGTCCCAATCCCAAATACCATCATTAGCGCCCTTAATTGCTAAATCTAAACGCTCTTTATTTTTAACTAATGAAACTTCTATAGCTTTTATATCAGTAATATCTCTACTTATTCCAATTAATCCTAATGGCTTATTATCATTACATAAATAAGGAGTTTTAAGAGTATCTAATAACACTTTCTTTCCATCAGGATAAACTACCCACTCCTCATTTCTTAAAAACCTACCTGAGCTAAGCATTAACTCATCTTTTTCTCTAAAAAATTTTGCTAAATCATGGTCTTCAAAAATATCAAAGTCCGTTTTACCTATAATATCTAACTTATCTTTATTAATAAATTTTTCAAAAGCATTATTGCAATCGACATAAACACCATCTAAATCTTTATAAAAAATTAGATCCGGAATACTCTCCATCAAAGCATTTAGCAAAGAATGCTGCTTACTCAATTCTACTTCAACTTTTTTTTGCACAGTTAAGTCCCTTGCTACGGCATATAATTTACCAGTTTCAGCATTAATAGTACAAGACCAAATTAACGACAAGTATGTCCCATCACTTTTTCGGTATCTATTCTCAAACCCTACAGAAGGAAATCCAGCGATTAATTCTCTAACCTTAGCAACAGTAGATTCTAAATCATCTGGATGAATAAAATCTGCAAATGGCGTTGCCAAAATATGTTCTTCCGAAAAACCTAAGACTTTAGAAAAAGTTGGATTAATTCGTTCAAAAGAACCATCAATATTAGCTACACAAAAAAGTCCTAAAGAGGATGAGAAAAAATTTTTATACTCTAAATTACCATTCTGATTATTTAAAAAAATTTTAACTTTATCATCAATTTTACTAAGCTTTTTTAAACATCCAACTTGATCATTAGCTGTTTCCATATATGATTTAAGTTCACTTAACAATTCTTTTATCTCATTTTTATTGGCCATCAAACTATATATATATAAAAGGTAGTAAATTAAAATAATGCTCAACTAAAATACAACATTAAACAGACTAATCACTAAGATTTTATAATTAATTAAAACGACTAATTTATCTAGCACATTAAACCTTTATGTACTTTTAAAGTCTAAAAAATTAATTGAACCACTACCCTGACAATAAATTACTTGATATGTTTCGAGACGAAAATTCTCGCAACTATGCCTATGATTTAATTGTTAGAAAGTACCAAGAAAGAATATATTGGCACATCAGGCGAATGGTTATTACACATGAAGATGCAGATGATGTAACTCAAAATACCTTAATTAAAGCTTGGAAAGGATTACACAATTTTAAAGAAGAATCTCAACTATACACTTGGCTTTACAGAATTGCATCTAATGAATCCATTACTTTTTTAAATAAGAAAAAGAAAAGGTTCTTTATTTCAATGAATGATGTGGAATTTGAGTTATCACAAGCTTTAGAAAGTGATGAACAATATTCTGGAGATGAAATACAATTAACCCTCCAGAAAGCCATTTTAACCTTGCCAGAAAAACAGCGTTTGGTTTTTAATATGCGCTATTATGATGAATTAAAATATGCTGATATATCTAAAATTCTAGGAACATCTGAAGGAGCTCTAAAGGCATCTTACCATCATGCAGTAAAAAAAATTGAAAATTACATTAAAGAAGATTAAACCTTTTATGAAAAACTAAGTCTTACACATAGAATGGAACAAAAGAAAAACATATTAGAAGAACTTAAAAATGAAGCTCCTTTTCTTTCTGAAATCAATAGGAAGAATCATTTTTTAGTACCTAGAAATTACTTTGAAGTTTTACCTGAAATAGTATCATGTAAAAAACTGAATAACAACTATTTAAATTTATTTATTGACAAATTGTCACACAAGTATTTTACACCAATTGCAGCTGCTGTCATTCTGTTTATTGTTGTTTTCAAGGTCAACACATATAACATTTCAACTGAGCTAACTTCAGATCAATTAAGTGAACTAATTATAGAAGACGACTACTTTGAAATGGATGATTATTTAGTGTATGAAGCATATACAGAAATCTTAGAAGAAGCCGAAAAAGAAACATCTTCAGATGAGGATGAATACATTAATTATTTAATTGAAAACAATATCGATATCAATTCAATAATAGAAGAGCTTTAGCTCTTAATTATTAATTTAATATTACAATTATGAAACTACTTCAACAAATATCTTTTACAGCATTTGCAATACTATTGGTAACAACATCATTTGGACAAAAGCCTAAAGCTGATAAAAAAGCTCATAAAGAGAAAATACAAGCAATGAAGATTGGTTACATCACAGAAAAGCTTGATTTATCATCAAAAGAAGCTGAAGCGTTTTGGCCTATCTATAATGAGTTTGATGCCAAAATGGATGAAGCTCGTAAATTTATGCGAAAAACCCATAAAAAAGAAGAATCTATTGATGATATGACAAATGCTGAAGTTGAAAGAATGATAGAGGATATCAATAACATGCGCCAAAAAGAACTAGACATTTTAAAAGAGTATAATATTAAATTCAAAGCTATACTCCCAATTAAAAAGGTAGCTAAACTACATAAAGCCGAGCATGGCTTTAAAAGAGAGCTTCTTAAAAAGCTAAGAGTTAAAAAAGGTAGCCATAATGATTTAAACATCCCACCCCCTCCTCCAGGAGGAAGACACTAAACAAAAACCTGACTGATTAAAATCAGGTTTTTTTGTGGGTATATTTTTGCTAATTTCGTTCTTGTTATGATAAAAATTAGAATTGGCGGAGTTCCAGAACACTTTAACTTACCTATCCATTTGGCTAATGAAAATGGAGACTTTAAAAAAGCAGGTATAGAAATAGAATGGACTGACTTTGGAGGTGGAACTGGAGAAATGACCAAATCCCTAAGAAACAACGAAGTAGATGTTTGCATTTTACTAACTGAAGGAATAATTCTTGACATAATTAATGGAAACCCTTCAAAAATTATTAGTGAATATGTTATTACACCTCTTTGCTGGGGAATACACACAAGTATAAACAACCCTATAAACGAATACAGCCAAATTTATAACAAACAGTACGCAATTAGCAGAAATGGCTCTGGATCGCACCTTATGGCACAAATTGATGCCAATGGACAAGGTCTAGATTTAAAAGAAAGTCAATTTAAAATAATTAAAAACTTAGATGGTGCCCTTTCTTCTCTAGAAAAACTAGATACTGATGTTTTCTATTGGGAGAAGTTTACTACAAAACCATATGTGGATAATGGCTTACTTAAGCGTATTGGAGAATTTCCTACCCCTTGGCCATCTTTTATGGTTGCTGCATCTGATAAAATATTAGCTGAGCACCCAATAATTATTGATAAATTTTTAGACGTGATTCAAGAACGCTGCAAAAATTTTATGCTGAGTGATAAAGACGTAATTCCGCAAGTATCTGAACGATATAAACTTAAGATTCAGGATGCTGAAAACTGGTTTCACAGAACAGAATGGGCTATAAATGGCTGGGTAAGTGATAAAATGTTACAATCAGTTATTTTCAATCTAAAACTAGCTAATATACTAGACCAAGACAAAAAAACCCCTGAATTGATATGGAAAAGATAGTTTCCAAAATGTTGTGCCCACGTATTCAAATCAAGCTCTCTTCCTATTTTTCTAGAACTACAATCTTTCTATTAACAATAATACTAATAAGCAGTTCATGCACAAACAAAGAAAATAATAGTAAGAGTAATCTTAAATATGCTACTAAAATTGACTCAAGAAAAGTCATTTACACCCATCAATACAGCCGGAAATATAGTGTAATTTATCCTTCATCAAACAATTTATACTACTACAAACTGAAGGTTATTAAAGATAGTATTAATATAGATTCTGTTTCTGTTCAAATTTCCTTCAAAAACACCTATTCTAATTTTAAAAATTATGCTTTCAAGTTAAATGAATTATACAAATCCACATCAGAGGATACTTTCACATTTAAATTTGATAAAAATGCAAAAGATTACATCTACAAGAATTTAAAAATTGATGTAATAACTACCAATAATAAATCATTTGAATATTTTATAAATATAAGTTTTGATCCTAAAATTTTACATTTAAAAAATGGAAGAACTACCTCAAATAATGGCTTTCATATACATGAAACTGATGTTTCCTATATGGAAATACTCAGTACTAAATTTATTGTACCTAGCCCAACCGATGACGAAAAGTTAATTATACTAACTGAATTTGGAGATTCTATTAATAATATTAAATCTGAAAAAGAAAAAATAAACACACTTGCAAAAATCATCCTAAATACCATTGATAAAAATAGAGGAATTCCTTCCGATACGATGAATCAACTATCTTCGATGGAACAGTATTATAGAGTAAAAAACAATCTAGATAAATTTTGGTGCGGAAATATTGCCTATCTCTTTACTCAAGTATGCTCCTCTTTTAATATTCCATCAAGAATCATAGGTTTAGGCAATACATACAGCAGTAATTCTGAAACAACAATTTACAATGCAAATCATCATACATTAACAGAAATTTATAATAAAGACAGCGAGTCTTGGGAAGTTATTGACCTTACTTTTAATATGTTAAGAGCAACAAACAAAAAAGGAAAGACATTAAATTTTATTGACTTTTGGAGTCTTATAAACATCTCTCAAGAAAGAAATGGATTAATAATTAACTATTATGATACAAATAAAAATGTTGTAGAAAAAAATAGTATATCTCAATCAAAGAACCGTAATGAATTACTCAATTATTACAAGAAAGACCAAAAAGCTTGTTTTCCTTATAGCACAAAAAATGGATCTGGATATTACAATTATTAATTTAATTAGTAAGACAAAGCTATAGCTGATTTAATATAGATTAGATAAGTTATTGCCTTTCTCCTTTAAAAATATTAATTTAGATAATTGTGTCATCGTTAAGTAAAATTGAAATATAAAATCAGGAAAACTTAACAATTTTTATTCTAATAAAAATTTTGTTTTACTAATCCTTAACAAGAAATGAGGCTTAAAAAAGTAAATCACTTCGAATCCTTTAACATCAATTATTTTGTCAATAAATAAAGAAAATATACAACTCCTAGAGCTAACTCGTAAGGAATTACATTCTAACCCTGAAATTTCAGGAAAAGAGTTTAATACGCAAAAACGAATTCTTAATTTCTTAGAAAACCACAACATAAAAGCTATAAAAGTTGGAAAAACTGGTGTATTGGTAGAATTTAATAGTAATACTTTTAGTAAGTCGATTTTGATACGAGCCGATACCGATGCTCTGCCTATTCAAGAACAAAATCAGTTCAAGCATAAATCAAAAGTGAATGGAATATCTCACAAATGTGGGCATGATGGCCATACTTCTATTTTACTAGGTCTTGCCATTCAATTAACTAAAACACCCATACAAAAAGGTAAAGTATTTCTTCTTTTTCAGCCTTCAGAAGAAAATGGTAAAGGTGCACAAGCAGTACTTAACGATAGTACTTTTAATAAATTGAAAATCGACTATGCTTTTGCCTTACATAATCTCCCAGGATTTCCACTGCATGAAATTGTAATTAAAGAAAATGAATTTACTAGCAATGTAAAAAGTGTTATTATCAAACTAAATGGTAAAACCGCTCATGCAGCTGAACCTGAAAAAGGTTATAATCCTGCAAATGCAATTGCAGCTATTATAAGTCAGGCATCAAAATCAAGCAATAATAATCGATCTTCAAAAGACTTTTTCTTAATAACTCCAATACATATAAACATGGGGGAGGTTGCTTATGGAATATCTGCTGGTTACGGTGAAATTCATTTCACAATTAGAAGTTGGTCAACTCAATTAATGGAAAAAGAATGTATGGATTTAGAAAGTTATATTTCTAATTTGTGTAAACAAGAAAATCTCACTTTTGAAACTACTTGGTTAGAAGAATTCTATTCAAACAACAATGATAAAATAGCTGTAAACATTATAAAAGAAGCTGCAAAAGAAAATTATCTTTCAATCAATGAAATTTTAACTCCTTTTAAATGGGGCGAAGATTTTGGTCTTTTTACACAAAGGTTTAAAGGAGCAATGTTTGGATTAGGTGCAGGAAAAAAAACACCTCCATTACATAATCCAGAATATGATTTTCCTGACGAAATTACGCCTACCGGAATTGACATGTTTTACGAAATAATAAAAAAAACATTAGAATATTGATGCATACATCGTTCATAGAAATATCAGAATCTGCAATTGAAAATAACATTAAATTTATTAAAAAGATAATTGGTGAAGATGTTACATTCTCTTCAGTTGTTAAAGGTAACGCATATGGTCACGGAATAAAAGTCTATTGTCCAATTGCTTACAAATATGGAACTAAACATTTTAGTGTGGCCAATGCTAGTGAAGCTCTTGAAGTGTTAGACGTATTTAAATCATTGGGTGCAAAAGACATCACCATAATGATTATGGGAATGATAGACAATCAACAAATAGAATGGGCAATTGAAAACAATATTGAGTTCTTTGTATTTGAAACAGATAGACTAAAAGCGGCTGAACAAGCCGCCAGAAGAATTGGAAAAGCTGCTAAAGTTCATTTAGAAGTTGAAACGGGGATGAATCGAACTGGATTTGAAGTGAAAGAATTCCGTTCTGTTTTAAAGTTTCTAGTATCAAACTCTGAATTTATTGAAGTTAAAGGATTATGTACACACCTTGCTGGAGCAGAAAGTATTGCCAACTTTAAAAGAATATCTAATCAACAAAAAAAGTTTAAACGCATCCTAAATTATTTGGATAAAAATGATTGGGAAATTCCTCAAAGACACATGGCAAGTTCTGCTGCAACTATCAGGTACCCTAAAACCAGATATGATTTAGTAAGAGTTGGTATTTTACAATATGGTTTTTTTCCAACAGAAGAAATTCTTGTTCATTATCTTGAAAAAATAAAAATCACTGAAAATCCACTAAAAAGGATCGTTTCTTGGAAATCAAGAGTAATGGATGTGAAAACTGTAAAAACAGGTGAATTTATTGGTTATGGAACATCGTATTTTACCAATAAAACAACAATAATTGCAATCATTCCAGTTGGCTATTCTTCTGGCTACAACCGTTCTTTAAGTAATAAAGGTAAAGTATTAATTAACGGAAAACGATTAGATGTAATTGGAACAGTAAATATGAACATGATGGCAGTGGACATTACGTTTGCAGGCGAAATAAATAAAGGTGATGAGGTTGTTTTAATAGGAAACCAAGAGGATCAAGAAATTGCTGTTTCTTCTTTTGGCGATTTTAGTCAAGTAATTAACTACGAACTATTAACACGATTACCTCAAGATATTCCGAGAATTACAATACCATAAACCTATCTGAGATTAACAAGTTATACTACTCAAATAATCCATAAGAAAGGGCTATAATTAGCAGCCTATAAAACTTAGCTCGGTAATTTCCTATTTCTTAATCCAGCAACAATTGCAATAACTACAATTACCGCTGCAGTAATAGGAACAAACGTTGGAATTGGAACAGGATCTCCTGCAGCATAAGAATGTAAACCTGATAAGTAGTAGTTTACTCCAAAATAAGTCATTAAAACAACTGACAAGCCTAAAACTGCCATTAGATTGAATATGAACCTTCCGTTTGCTTTTGGAATAAAGCGTAAGTGTAAAATCATAGCATAATACAAAACAATTACTAAAGCCCAAGTTTCTTTAGGATCCCATCCCCAATACCTTCCCCAACTCTCATTTGCCCAAATACCACCTAAAAATGTTCCTACAGCCGCCATAAAAACACCTACTGTAACATTCATTTCTACTATATAAGTTAACTCTTTAATTACCCTATTTAACTTCACTTTATTATTAACTGTTTTAAAAATCATTAACAATAGATTGATAAACCCTAACAAAGCACCAAGTGTTAATGGAGCATAACTACCTACCATTATAGCAACGTGTATCATTAACCAATACGATTTAAGAACAGGAACAAGATTTGTTATTTGAGGATCTAAAAAGTTAAGATTAGCAGAAAACAAGACTACACAAGCTAAAATAGCTGATGCTGCTAATGTCATTTTATTGTTTTTAGAGAAGATAAACCCCATAACCATTGCTGTCCAAGAAACCAACAACATTGCTTCATAACCATTACTCCAAGGAGCATGACCAGAAATATACCAACGCGCAGCCAAACCAGCTGTATGAATCAATAACATTCCAAACAAGCCAACACTTAATACATTAACAACTTTCTTTTTCCATTTCTTATCCTTAAAAATATCTGAGAATAAAAAGAACATCATTAACAATCCAAATACTGGATAGTATCTATATAACTGACTAAAAATATCGATCTTATTATATGATATTTCCATATCAATTTTTGCTTGTTCTGGATAAACAGTAGAACCAAACTTTCTTTGATACTCATCAATATGCTTTAAGGTGCTATCCGCCTTACTCCAATCTCCAGTATTTAATGATTGAGTGATTGATTGATAATAGAACGGTAAAATAGCTTTAACAAAGATAGAATCATGTGTGCTAAACTGATTGTACTCCGAGTTACTAAACCACTTATTATCAATATGATTAGATTTTGGAAAAAGTTTTAAAATAGACCCTTCATAAACCATATAGCAAATATTAATTCGCTCATCTACAGCCAATATATCTTTATCATACTGTGTTTGTTCTGCAGGCTTTTTAGAATTAGCCTCCTGTACATCTTCCATTAAAACATATTGGAACTTCTCATCAAAAAAGCTGGAAAAAGCAGCGTAATTGCCCTCTGCGTTTAACTTAGATTTTAACTTCTCATTATTTCTATTGATATAGATAAAAGGAGTTTGTTGCCAATATCCAGAATGATACATAATGCTCAATAAAACCTGCTCAGAGTTTAAATCCTTATATGTTGTTTTATGATGTACCTTCCTTAAAAACTCTGAAGCAAACGTATGTAAAGGCTTCATCCGACCCTCTCCATCTTGCATTAATAAACGGCTAAACTTATCAGCATGTTCAGCATTAATTATTGTATAATCAATTTTTTTTTTCGTTTTATGATCGTGACCATCACCCTCTAAATGGTCATGCTGTGCATGAGAAGCTAATGGAAAAAAGGAAGCTAATCCAATTGCTACAATTACAGCAACTTCTCTTTTATTTTTAAGTTCTTTAAGCTTGTTCCTTAACATTCTAAACCTAGTATTTTTCATTATTAAGGTTAATATCATTCCTAAAAACAAAAATCCATATCCAATGTAAGAAACTAGAGTTCCCCAAAAATCATGATTTACAGAAAGCACCGTTCCTTTTTCATCTTTATCATAATTAGATTGAAATAAACGGTAACCATCATAATCTAGAACATTATTCATAAATATTCGTTGATCAAATTCTACTCCACCAAAACGATTATCTAAAACAGTTACCTCACTTGCAAAAGAAGATGGGCTCAAAGATCCAGGGTATTTTTCCATCACAAAATCATTACAACGAACATTAAATGGAGTTATAATCTCTTTTGCACCATAGACCAAAGAAAAATTTAAATCATCTAATTGAAATATAGTATTGTTAGAAATATAACCTTGTCCACCAAAAAGCGTTACTTCTTTTGTAATATCATTACAAGTAACATCAATAATTAAGGCATCTTCACCACTTTTATTATCCTTAGGGGCAGACATTGGTTTAATTAAAACATTTTTGTGAACAGCTTTAAACACCAACTGAATTTGATCAATAGAGTACAATCTTCTATTCTTAAATTCATGAATTGTATCTCTTTTCAAAACAGCCTTACTCTGATCGTCCATACTCATATAATTGATATCGTAAGGCGAAAAAATTGTTAATCCAGAATCTGTTTCATTAATCTTAACAGATTCAGTCATTGTATTATCATTAAAAGCTACTGGAAAATTCCCGAAAAATTTAGTTTTTCCACTTTCAATATATCTTGACAACCTTCCTCCCTCACCTACTGTAACAATTTCAATAACATTTTTACCATTCTCAGATTCTATAACCGTATCAATAGAGTTTTGGATATAATTTTTATAAGCTATTGTTATCTTGTTTCCTTTAAAATCAAAATTATTTTCAAATTCATCATTCAATTTGGCATTTAAAAAAAGTTTCTTCTCGTAAGTCAACTGTTCTGACTTATCATCCACCTTAAATTGCATATATGTATCTGCAGAAACAATAACGTTACTCATTTCACCTTCTCTGATGTGCATTGAACCTTCGAAACTGATATAACGTGTTATTCCAGCTCCAATAATAATTACAATAAACGCTAAATGAAACATCAAAGTCGCAGTCTTTTTCCACTGAAATAATTTGTACTTAATAATATTTCCAACCAAATTAATTGGCAACAAAACCATAATTAACTCGAACCAGCGTGTATTAAAAATTAATGATTTGGAAGCAGGTGTACCAAAATCATTTTCTATAATAGTTGCCCAACCTATTGCCCCAGCAAAACCCAATAATAATACAGCTGTCAATTTGGTTGAAAAAAGGATGTTTTTAATAGATTGAAACATAATTATTACACTTAATTTATTGCTAACAAAATTAGTTAATTTAGTTAGTTTTAACAGCAAAGATCTCAAAGAATTAAAGGAGAAAAGAAGCTTATGTTCTAATTATTATTAAAAGAATTAAAGGAGAGTTAATAACCAGAAAACATCATTGTTCTAAGTCAAAAACTTTGCAGTTAAACACATAAATTCTTATATTCGTTTCTCATTATTTATAACCGTGATTAAAACAATAACAATAATAGGTTCAGGAAACGTGGCAACACATTTAGGCAAAGCTTTATTTAATAAAGGTTTTGCTATTAACCAAGTTTACAGCTACTCTAAAGATAATGCTTTTGAATTAGCCAATGAATTAAATGCAATGCCTTGTGATGATATAAAGTTTATTTCTGATGAAAGTGATGCTTATATCGTTTGCATTAAAGATGATTTTATTGAAGAAATTGCCAAACAATTTTCTTTTAAAAATAAAATAGTTGTTCATTCTTCAGGAAGTGTTCCTATGAAGGTTTTAAATCAATTTAATAATCATGGTATTTTTTATCCTCTTCAAACTTTCTCTATAGAAAAAGAGGTAAATATTACCGAGGTTCCTTTTTGTATTGAAGCTAATAATGAGGAAACAAAAAAAACATTAATTGATCTAGCTAAGGTTTTATCTAATAACGTAAACGAAATTGATTCTGAACAGCGCAAAAAGATACACTTGGCCGCAGTTTTTGCTTGTAATTTTAGCAACTTTATGTATACAGTTTCTGAAGAACTCTTAAAAGAGAATAATATTGATTTTAATATTTTAAAACCCCTTATTTTAGAAACGGCTAAAAAAATACAAGATAATTCTCCTACATCAATGCAAACTGGACCGGCAAACAGAGAGGATAAAGACGTAATTAAAAATCATCTGAAACAATTAGAAAACAACAGCGATTATCAGGATATTTACAAACTGATTACAGACAGCATCATAAAAAAGAACTAATGGCAAACTTTAAAGAACTTCTTCCAAACATAAACTCATTTGTATTTGATATTGATGGTGTACTTTCTGACGGTAGCATTCTAGTTACAGAAAATGGACAACAACTAAGAACAATGAGTACTAGAGATGGAATGGCAATTACTATGGCTTTAAAAAAAGGCTATAATATTGCTATTATTTCTGGAGGAAACTCTCAATCAGTTGTTCATCGTTTTAACTACTTAGGAATTACTGATGTATTTTTAGGTGTACAAGATAAAATTGCTGTTTTACATCAATATTTTGATGACAAAGGGATTACTGCAGAAAATGTTCTTTATATGGGAGATGATATTCCAGATTATTATCCAATGAAAGAATGTGGTGTTGCAACCTGCCCAAAAAATGCAGTGATAGAAATTAAAGAGATTTCTGATTACATTTCTGATAAAGATGGCGGGCATGGTTGTGTTCGAGATATTGTTGAACAAGTTATGCGTTGTAACGGGGATTGGTTTAAGCCGGAATAGTATTTAATTAATAGTGTTTGGCTTCTAGTAATAATTGTCAATTTAATTGATTTTTATAAACTTAGAAAAAAATCAAAAATTAAATTTTAGATTTAACCCAAATGATATTTCACTAATTCTTCTATTGGCTGCTTAATTACTTTAACAACTTTTACATTGTATTTTTCTGCAACTGCCTTAAAAACATCTTGGTAAATAAAAGCGACTGAACCAATTAAATGTAAGTTATTATTTTGATAATCGGAATACTTGCAAATGTTTTTTTCAAAAAACAACGCAAAACGTTCTGCTACCATTCTATAGATAATAGGATCATCAATATTTTGAAATACAAATAAACTAAAGCTTGCTAAAAAACGATTTGGTAATGCCTGCTTATAAGTTGCATCTAAAATATCATCTGTACTCAAACCAGACTCTTCCTTAAATGCCTTTTCTATTTCTGGAGAAAGTTCTCCACCTAAATAAGCTTTAATAAAGGTTGTTCCAATATCTGCTCCACTCCCATTATCGCCTAACAAATAACCTAAAGCTCTTATATTTTCTGTTATTTCTTTCCCATCATACAAACAAGAATTAGATCCTGTTCCTAAAATTGCAACAACCCCTTTTTCATTAAAACAAGTTGCTCTAGCAGCAGCTAACATATCATGCTCTACTTCTACTTTTGCATTACGAAAAAAAGTGTTTAAAGTATTGTGTAATTCTTGCTTATTTTTTACTGTAGAACAACCGGCAGCATAAAAAAAAACTTGAGTAACTTTTTCGTTGATAGCAACTAAATCAGAATTGGTTAATTCAGATAATATATTTTCCGAATTAATAAAATAGGGATTAAAACCAATCGTCTTATAATGAGCTATTTCGCCCGTATCATTCACTAAACGCCAATCTGTTTTAGTTGAACCACTGTCCGCTATCAAAATCATCCAACAAATGTATCCATAGTCGTCCTATAAATCATAGATTTGTAAAAAATTAAAATTTATGAGTGAAGTAAAGAACAAAGTGGTATCTATCAGTTACAACCTATACAAGGATACTGAGAAAGGAGAAATGATAGAATCTACAGAAGGAAAAGATCCATTGGTATTTTTAACTGGTTTAGGACAAATGATTCCTGAATTTGAAGCAAATGTTTCTGAATTAAACTCTGGTGATGCTTTTTCTTTCGGAATTAAATCTGAAAATGCTTATGGAAACAGAACTGAAGAAGCTATCGTTGAGTTACCTCAAGATATGTTTATGAAAGAAGGAAAATTAGTTGAAGAAGTTGCTGTTGATAACGTTTTACCTTTAGAAGATCAAAATGGTCACGTACATCCTGCTAAAATTGTTTCTATCAATGAAGAAACAATTACTTGCGATGTAAACCATCCTTTAGCTGATCAAGATTTACATTTTACAGGAAACATTGTGGAAGTAAGAGATGCTACTGCTGAAGAATTAGATCATGGCCATGTTCACGGAGCTGGAGGACACGAACACTAGAAATAAAATTCTAAATATTTAGAATCCTCACATTTTATGTGAGGATTTTTTTTTCAAAAATTTAGAGCTTATCCTTCTCCATAAAAAACGCTAACTTCGTTTGACAACTTGTAAAAAAAAATGAAACGTTTTCACCAATAGCGATGTAATAAATAGAAGAACTATATTTTTATGAAAGATTTTCTACTTAATATAATTGACTCAGGTCATTTTATTTTTAAAAAAAATATTCCACTTAAGACATATAGATATTCAGTTTGCGGTGGCAGTAATTTAATCTTAGATACAGTTTTATATTTTATATTTTTTCATTTCATCTTTAATAAAGAAAATGTTGATTTAATTATTGTAGTATTGAGTCCACACATAGCATCTTTGTTTTTTGTATTTCCAATCACATTTATTATCGGCTTTATACTAAACAGATTCATCGTATTTTCTGAATCAAGACTGTCAATTAAAACTCAATTTTTGAGATATTTAACTGTTGGAATAATCGCTTTACTTATTAGCTATTTTTCAATGAAATTACTTGTAGATATTCTTCTTTTTTATCCTACACCATCACGTCTTTTAACAATTGTTATAACTGTTTTATTTAGTTACATAATGCAAAATAAATTTAGTTTTAAAATTCAATAACATTTAAATAATTTTTTGTTTAGCTAAAACAAAGACTAATTAAAGCTAAACGTGTTACAACTACATGTTACAAAACATAGCTATTTAGTTGAAAAAAAAAGCTAATGAATGACAGAAAGTGCCGACAAATATTTAATTTATAAAAAGTTGTAACTAAATATAAAAATGTGGTTCAGTGCTAAAAAGAAGTTTGAACACTTAAAAGACAGGATATTTCATTCATAGGGTGTTAAACGAAACTGTCATTCAATCCAATATTTAGCTCTACATTTGAATATTGTTCTTATTTTCAAACGGTTCAGGAATGCTATTCGCATCCTCGTCAATAATCTGAAGAATATCTCTAGTAATTCCTCTAGCTATATTAGAAATAGGAACATCGTTCGGTGATCCTTCAAAAGGGTTTTCTCCCGCTAAACCAATCCGAAGCATCGTATTAAACACCCAAATAACAATAACAGTGAAAGGAATATTTAACCAAACAAAGTAATTACCAACAAATGGATTTGTTACTGCTATATCTACTCCCATACTTGCAAAAGCAGGAATAATTGCCATTGGTAACAAATACATAAATATATGTACAAAATGATAACCAATACTACCATATTGCTTTGGGTAAGGGAAGTTTTTAATTCGCTCTGATTTTCCCTGAAGTGCCGTTAACTCTTGCAACATCTTTTGCAAGTTTAGTAAGGTAAAATCCCACAACTTCTTTTCATCGGTCAATCTTCGCAAGTGTTTAGATTGCAAGCTGATTATCGCATTCGGTTTATTATCGTTTTTCAAAACAAAATCCAACTCTACTTTTGAAAGATAAGGAGTAATCTCATCCTCTAACGAAGTTTTATATTCAGGAACATTATATTGAGTCAACTTCTTTTTACCATCAATCTCATAAGTTGCTTCCCAAACCTTTTTAGTACGCATAGCATAACGCAAGGAAGTTAACCAAGCAATATGCCTATTTGTAATCTCTCTAATAGTTTCTTTCTCTTCCTTTTTACCTTCCGGATTATGTAAATAAAAACTATCTCTTACAGTTATTACAAAACTTCTTGATGAATTCACAATACCTCCCCAAATTTTTCTAGCCTCCCAAATTCTATCATAAGCAGCATTATTTTGAAAACCAATTAAAAAAGCAACCGCAGTACCAATAAGTCCAACGGGAGCTAAAGGCACTTGCAGCCAATGTATACTAAGCACTTCGTAGAGCACAGTAACAACAGTAGCTAAAATAAAGAAAAACAGTAATTCCTTTCTTGTCCAGATTAAAACATTCTTAAAAGAAAATCTTCTTAATATGTACATATACTATCTTTTGTTAGAGGTTATAAAAAATGAAACATAATATTACTAAATAAAAGGATTCAATTCTATAGTGAAAGAATTCCTTTTACAGCGAGTAATGTTAACCCAAGAACACCAATAAGAGCTCCAAAAAAACTTTTAACAAAAGTATAACCATTTGCTTTTTGATAATTGGCTATTAAATACGCAATTAGAATATCTACTATAAAAATAATTAGCCAAGTAGAAGTATCCATTATATTTTTAGCTGAATGGTAAAATAGTAATTTCTAATAGCTGAAGGTATTATTCCTGGACCAGGATAACCTATTGCTCTTCTTGTAAAATAACTTTCATTGCTTAAATTATTGATACCTGCTTCAAACTGAATTTGTTTTAAATTATATGTTAGAGATAAATCCATTACTGAATAAGATGGGATTACTCCAATAATAGCATTTGGTATAAATATTAAATTTCCATTAACATCTTTACCTGCATTTGTTGCATCAGAATATTGTTCTTGAACATAAGAATACTGATAGCTAATAGAAAAGCCTTTATATGAAAATGTTGCACCAGTTTTTATATTAACAGGAGGAACAAATTCGACCAATTTATTGTTAAAAGCACTAATTTGACTATTGGTATATTTTGCACTAATATAAGAAGCATTTACAAATGTTCTAAAAGAGAATTTACTTGTATCTGAAAATAATATTTTACACCAATCCATTTCAACAACGGCTTCAACTCCCATTATATTGGCTTTTGAAACATTTGTTCGGTAGCGATAAACGATAAAGGTTTGTTCATCTTTCTTATCTACCGATCCTATTCTATTGTCATACAACAACATAAACCCCGAAACATCATAACTCAATTTATTCGATACAACACCTCTAACACCTAAATCAAAATTATAGCCCGTTTCATCCTTTAAATCAGGATCTATTCTAAAATTTCTGTTTCTAATTTGCATATCCGTAAAATTAATGCTTCGGTAATTTTGAGTGAAATTAGCATACATATCAACGGTTTCATTAAATTTATAATTTAATCCCAAACCGCCTATTACAAAAGACCTTGTATTTTCACGTGATTCATTCCAAGTAGCATCAAAAATCGGATTTTGAGCTAAATCATATACAATCTGCCTATAACTTCCTTCTGCTTTTGTTTTAATATATTCAAATCTTAACCCTGGTGTTATACTCAACCTTTTTCCAAACCTAAAAATATGCTCTACAAAAGCAGAATAATTGGTACTTGGAAATTCATAATCTGATCCTTCTAATTCATCCGGACTATTAAAGGTAAAATGTGGGAGGCTAGTTGTGTCTGCTGCTCCTTGCATACTGCGATTGAAACCCTTATAAAAACGACCTCCTAAAACAAAAGCCCAAGTACTTTTTCCTACATCATAAAGTTTTAGTAACCTGGTTTCATTTCCCCAGTTTTTAAAGTCTCCGGTTATTAAATTTCTTTCTTCTGATGAATTATCTGTTCTACTGATATTTCCTAAAACACCCAAGGCTTTTCTCGAAGCATAAAGTCCAAAAAATTGTGTTTTTATTTTTGTTTTGGGCGAAAATTCATAATTAAAAGAAGACGCAAATAAATTCCAATCCACCTCAAACCAGTTTCTTTCTCTTTTAGATTGAATCGGATCTTTATAAAACTCCTTGTCTGTTAATCCGCCTGGTTGTTGCGCCAAGTAATGCATTTTAGTATACTCAATATTTACAGTGACTTTTTCAGATAATTGATTGCTTATGTTCATTGCTCCCGAGTACACTTCAAAACCAGAATTTGGTCTAAATTCATTTCCTTTTTTTAACTGAAAATACCCATATCCTTTCCATGAACCTTCTTTAACCCCTATACTCATAAAGGAGTTGTTTAGATTGAAGGATCCTTTAGTGTGTCTGTAAATTACTTCTAAATCCTTGTCTACCGGCCCATCATGCAATTTAAAATTAATTAAACCACCAAACTGAGTACCAAATTGCAGCGATGCTGCTCCCCTAACCATTTGTATTTCTTTAATAGCTTCGGCTGGTGGAGAATAATAACTTTCAGGATAACCCAAAGCATCTGCACTAATATCATATCCATTTTGGCGCGTATTAAAATTTGATGTTCTATTCGGATTTAGACCTCTACCTCCTATTCCAAGTTGAAGACCAGCACCATCACTTTCCCAAATATTTAATCCTGGTATTCTTGAATAAATCTGTCTACCTTGATTGGTTGCTTTATTGGCATCAATCTGTGCCATTTGAATCACTTCATTTTTTTTCCCTTCACTAATGATTACGCCTTCTATAGAACGCATTCTTTTCATATAGCCAACACCTTGCTTTTTATCTATAACCTCAAAAGCATCTAAATCTTCAGTTTTAGGTTTAAGCGTAGCACTAATTTTCAACTTAGTCTTATCAAGATGTATTGTTTTTTCTTGTTTACTATAGCCTATAAACTGAAATACTAAGGTATAATCACCATAAGGTACGTCTTTTAAATCATACTGCCCTTTATCGTTGGTTTGAGTAGATTGATTTGTCTCCAACAAATATACCGTACAGTAAGGCATTTTATCATTGCCATCTGATTTTACAATACCCGAAATTGAACCTGTATTTTCAGCAAATAAAAAGGTTGGTAATATAAAAAATATTACCAAAATATTTAAATTAAGTGTTTTTATGTATTTAAAGTTAATCATTTTCGTAAATAGGACAAAACACTTCCAAAGAATTTGACATATCAACTTTTAGATAAACTAACATTTGTTGCATTTTTTCATAAAGTACAGCAACACCAGAGCTATTGGTTAATACTTCATTACTTAGTGGATCGTTAATATTAGCTAATTCTAACCGAATAGTTTCAAATTGGTTATTAATGACTGCTTGTAAGTCTTGGCCATCTGTTTTGGCTTTTAAAAACGTCATATAATCATCTAATCCTTCTCCCGTAATATTTGTAACATAGTTATTGCCATTAATAAATGTTTGCATCGCGTTTAATGATCTGAATAAAAATGGCAATGATTTTTCATAATATAAAGCCTCTACATGATTAGGCATGGCCATTGGATTAAAATCATCTATTCCTAGGGGTATACCAATTTTACCAAGTCTTACAGAATATACATAATGATGATTTATAGCACAAACCATATCAAATATGCCAATAACCTCACCATTATTTCCATTATTATTAATGAATGAATTGGTATAAGAACCTTGCCATTCATTATTTACAAAGTTTGCGTTGTTCTCTAACACATCAACAATATCTAAAAGGTAAACTCTAGCATTAGCCGTGTTGGAGAAATAATTAACAATACCTGCATCATTTGATGACACTCCATTTATTAAAAAATCTAAGGCTTGAAAGCCTGCAGCTCGGTAATTTGGATTCAACTGTAAGTTGTATGATCCAGATGAAATATTACTGCTAATTAAAGTCGTATCAGTTGGAAATGAATTGGTTTTATAACTTGAAAATTTAGCTGGTCCAAAATCTAAAAAAGCCACATCTTGCCATACCAACAAGGCGTTTTCCCACTTTATTCTTAAGTTTTGCAATGCCGCTTCGGTAAGGGTGTTATTAAAATTTACAATCTCGCTTTTTAATTCCGTAACTTTTAATAAATACTCACTGTAAGCAGGCTTAATATATCCATTGGCATAATTGGTTAATAATGCCTTACTATTATATTCCTCTTCCACCGCAGGTTGACTTTGAGGCAATATTTTTTCCTCTTCGTCTTCTTTACTGCACCCAACTACAATTACTAGACTAAGTAAAATTAGTACTAATGACAAATTCCAAGGTAAACAATTGTTATTATTTTTCATATTGCTAGCTGTTAATAATAATTAATATCTGTTTTAAAAAAATTCTTATTTATAAATAATACAGGGTTGGATAGAACCAACCCTGATTTTAGAATAAACTAAATCCTTGCAAAAGTAGTTAGTTCATATTGTTCTTCGTAATTAATTATTCTTGTATTATAAATTTATTTTAAAATCTGTTCATAAAGTTTCTCTATGATTCCAAAATCAATCTCCATCACCACTGTCATAGGTAATTATAACTTCTATAGCGTCTGACATATCAACTTTTATATAAGCCACCATCTGCTGTATTTTTTCATAAAGACTAGTCAGAGCCGGATTATTAGCGCTTACCTCATTAGCTAATGGATCATTAATATTTGCCAATTCTGCGTTAATAGTTGAAAATTGGTTATTAATAACCGTTTGTAAAGGCTGACCACCAGTTTGACCGTTTACAAATGAAATATAATCATCAAATCCTATACCTGTTGCACTATTGGCGTAAGCATTACCATTAATAAATGTTTGCAAAGAACTTAAAGATCGATAAAGATAAGGTAAAGACTGGCCGTGATAGTAGGCCTCAACTTTCTCTGGGAATGTTTCAGTCGTAAAAGTATCAAAAACATTTAATGGAATTCCTAATTTTCCGCTTCTAAGATATTTCTCGTAATGTAAATTTATAGTATTCACAATAAGACTTACAGAGCTTCCATCTGCATTACTGGCACTATTGGCAATAAAGCTAGAAGCGTAAGTTCCAAACCAATCATTTTTTACAGTTGTTGCATTAACTTTCAACTCATTTACGACATCGGCTAAATAAGTTCTAGCATTTGGTGCATTATTGAAGTAAGAGACTATATCAGCATCATTTGCTGCAACTCCATACAATAAATAATCAACAGCCTGAAAACCTTTTGCCGGTATATTAATTAACTGTGCTAGATTGTAACTGCCCGAAGCAATATTATTCTCTATTACTGCTGCAGTTATTGGGTAAACATTGGTTTGCCCCCTTAAGCTAATATTTGAAGCCGGACCAAACTCAAGAAAAGAAACATCTTGCCAAGTTAATAGTGCATTGTGCCATGCTGTTCTTACGTTAGATAACGAAGACAAATCTAATGAAGTATTAAATGAACTAACTGCATTTTCTAAAGCAACAACCTGAGATTCATATTCAGTGTATGCTGGTTTAATGTATTGATTAGCATAGTTGGTTAACAAAGCTTCTCTATCAAACGCATCAGGACTTTGTTCTAAAAGAACAACATCATCTTCATCTTTACTACAACCAGTTGTAAAAATAGTTATAGCAACAATTGCCGACAAGGATAATTTAGTTATTACAGATTTTTTTTTCATGATTTTTAAATTAAAATTTAAAACAAATAAGGGTTGAATACATTCAACCCTTATTTGTTTTCATATGTATTATATGAATAATATTTTCATGTATTTACTTTTAAAAGTAAAAAAATATTAAAGGTTATCTTTGTCGCCAGCTAATCCAGTATTATTAGCAATTAAATCAATAGCAGCATTCAAGTTAGCAAGAGTCACCTGACTAAAGTCAGCACCTACAAGCAATAAAGCAGAATCGATATCAGCTGCACTCATTCCAGTACCACCAATACAAGGTTGACCATATCTTAAACCATTTATAAATGCCCAAGCTTCAGATAACTGGTGATTCATCAATGTATTCTCTTGACCAAAGCTATCCTTAGCATCATTCAAATAATGAATTGCAGTTCCTGCCAATACTCTTTCCATTTCAGTATTAATAATAACTGCCTGTGCATCTCTTGTAGTATAATCTTGATTATCAATGGCAGCTCTACCAGTTCTAAAAGCAGTTGCGATAGCAGTTGCAGAACCTAAAACAGTTTCTCTACCATCTGCATATTTACCCCAAAAACGGTTTGTACCATTAGTTGGATAATCAAATTCCGATGTAAAATATCCGTAAGCTTCATCCCAGTGGTGTTGCATATCCGTATATGTTTTCCCAGTTGGAATAGTAGTATTATCATCACTTGAGATATTTGCTAAGTAGTTAGTAGTCATTTGGCTATAAAACACTGCAGCCATCAATCCTTTCTCAATTAACTGTGTATACTCTAAACCATTTGCACTTTGCAAATAGCTCTTAGTACCACTGGCATTGCTCCAAACACCACCAGTACCATAACTTTCACTAGAGTTATCAACATTCATATTACTTAATGCTGCCATATCATCCATCCAAACCTCAAAAGTTGCTTGTACTGATGGACTATTACCAGCTGTTTTACTTTTTAGTTGTTTTGTAGTTGGATTCATTCCAAGCATTGGAACATCAGCCCAAACATAACTATTTGCATTTGCATACATATTCTTTAATGTTTGCGCATCAACAGTATTTCCTAAAGTTTTCGTGGTATTCATGTAAGCACTCAATTCACTCAACATTTCTAAACGTTGTTGTTGGCCACCAAAACTTACTGTATTAGCACTTGCAGCATCTACAAAAGTATAGGTTGTTGGAACGTTGTATGCTGGAGTTGTTGTTCCTGTTGTTGTTGTTGCTGGTGTTACAGCTACTGGCTCAACAACCTCATCATCTTTAGAACATCCTACTGCCATTAACATTGTACTTGCTAAAAAGACAGTACCTACTTTGTTTAAATTTAACATCATTTTCACTTTATTTTACCTTATTTAGATTAGTTCTAAATAACTACACAAAAGTAAACTGAGACTCTAATTCTTACAATACCATAAATGTGGTATTCTGTATATATTTTAACTTAAACTGTTTCGCGTTATATAAAAGAGATGTTAATATAGAATAAACTTAACACTGCTAACTCGATTAATCTCCATCATTACCACTAAAGGTAACGATCACATCTGTTGAATTTGCGACATCAAGCCTTAATAAATCATGTAAACTTTTAAAATGATTTAATATATTATTTAATTGAGAAGGTTCGTTTATCACTGCCGTTGCTATTGAGTTTGAAGAAATTTGATTGATAGATAACTGAAGACTATCTAACTGCTCCTTTATTGCTGCACTTAATAAATCACTGCCTTTTTGAGCATTGATTTCATCTAACAAATCACTCACGCTCTTTTCATTCAGATTTTGAGTATCTGCTATCAACCCTTTTTCTAATGCAATTAAGTTTTTCTGAATATTTGACAAGGAATTTTCACTATTGTAAGATTCTGATAAAGTAGGATCAACATTACCTATAGATGCTCCCATTGGCTTTTCCAATTTTGTAATTATAATATAACCCAATAACTCAATTAAATTATTTAGATGAACATTAAAACTTCCACTAATTTCGTTTTGAGTGTGGTTAATAAATTCCTGGTAATAGTTCCCTTCGTTTATATTCCAAATCGAATCAATTTTTGATACTTTATCTAAAAGATTAACAGCTAAAGCATTTAAATATTGTTTTCGTCTGTATTGATAATTAGAACTATTAAAACTATCTAACACACTTTGGTTACCATAATCTATACTAAAAATAAAATTTTCTATTGCTGGCAATCCTTTAACGGTTGAGCCTTTAGAGTCTAAATAAACACTATTAATAGAATCAGATCCAATAAGCACATTATCAATAAATACTAAATTTGATGGCCAAACATCTATTGAAAAAAGTAAATATTGATTCTTTACAGGACCAATATTATACAAACAATTTTGTTCCCATTGATCCTGAACTGTTTTCCAATTATTTTGAAGAATTAGTAAGTTAGATAGATTAGAATTATTAGTAAATGCTGATGAACTTAACTTCAGAGTTAATGCCTTATCAACCAATAATTGATTATTTGGTAGAATAACATTATCTGCTAAATTGCTTAAAATTTCTTTCTTAAACTGATCATTATTTGTCGCTATATTGGATGATTCATTTGTTGACTCTATAGTTTGATCTTTGCTACAACTCAAAAAACAAAATGTGGTAATAAAAAAAATGATTATTATCTTACTCATATCTATATTAAATTAAAGTGATTTAACAAATTCTAACAATTGACCTCTTTCTATTTGAGATAAATTCGAGAAATTATCTTTTGAATTTTCTGCTTCTCCTCCATGCCACATTATAGCTTCTGTAAGATTTCTAGCCCTACCATCATGTAAATAAAAAGTATGGCCATTTACAGTTTCTATAAGACCTAACCCCCATAAAGGGGGCGTTCTCCATTCCTGCCCATTTGCTAAAAATTCTGGTCTATTATCTGCTAAACCAACTCCCATATCATGCAATAACAAATCTGTATAGGGCCATATTTTCTGATTACTTAAATTAGAGAATTTAAGGTTAATACCTGTTGTGTAATTCGCTTTATGGCAAGCAACACAACCACTACTATTAAAAATTTTCTTTCCTTGTTTTACATTAAAACTATCTATATTTCTTCTTGCTGGAACAGCCAAATTACTAACATATAGTTCAATATGACTTAAAGAGGTATCTGTTAACTCTGGAATACCTCCACTTACAGCAGTTAAACAATCATTTTGAGGACTTGTACAATTTTCAACAGGAAAAAAAGAACTTGTTATTCCTATATCTCCTAAAAAAGCATCTGCGGACTGCTGCCTTAAATTGGGTTGACCAGCTTTCCAACCAAAACGCCCTAACTTATTGGTTCCCGCAATAACATCATATACATAATTTGGCTTGCCTGATACTCCATCATTATTGATATCTTGTTCATCTGCATTTGCTAAAATATCTACTTCACCAATTGAGCCCAACAAACCCAAACCTATCATATGCTGACCTACCCTTGGAGAGGTTAATACTCCTGATAGCGAACCAAAATTTAAATTAACAAACGAATAAATTGGAGTTTGTAAACTGTAAGCTTCACCATCTAAAAAAGTGTAATTAGTTATTGTCTGGCTTATATAAACTTCTCCTTCTGCAGGAATTCCGACATTAGCTTGAGGGTTTAACTGTCCACCATAAGCGGGATGAGGATTTGGAGCTCCATTTGGATCAGCACCAGCAATGCTTAAACGCATCAAAAAACCGGTTGAATTTTCACCATTAAAAGCTGGAGGTCTTCCTCTACCATCTTTAAAGTGACAAGCTGAACAAGATCTTGCATTAAATGTTGGCCCTAAGCCATCACGAGCAGTAGTTGAAGCTGGAGCACTTACCCAATTTTGATTAAAAAAAGAATTCCCAACAAAAAAATTCAATTCTTGCAAACCTGTTATTGCTGGAGAAACATGACCAAAAGCGTTCGGGGAAAAATCAAAAGTGGTATTGTTATTACCTCCAGGATATTCTTCACTTTCATCATAAATAGAAGTTGCTGCAACAGCATCAACAGATTCATAATCCTCTTTTTTTGAACAAGACAATAAAAAAAAAATACTAATTATTACAATTATATATATATTCATAATAAATGATTCAACCTAAAAAACAGAATCCTTTTAAAGGATTCTGTTTTCAAGAAATTGTTCTTCTATTTTTAAAAACTAATCAATAGAAATTGTTAATCCAAATGCATCTGCCATTTCAGAAATTTTATCTCCTTGATTTTGTAAAGATAAAATCGCAGTCATAATTGGACCACTACCACCAACAGACTCTTGTGTTAATGCATTATCAAAAGGTACTGGCATAGCACTAGTATTAGAAATAGTTGCTAAAGAAAGTACATTCATTTCACCTTCAATTGTTGTATTTATTTGTGTAATTAAATCTTTTAATGAAGTTCCAGAAACAACCGACCCATCAGTTTTTGTATAACTTCCTGTATAAACATTTCTAATACCTTGAGCATTTAAAATAATATCTCTGTGTGTATTATCACTAAAACAAGAATGTTCATCCTCTTGATCTTGATTAGTTAAAGCAACAAACATTCGCTCTCCTGCTAATTCAGCTTTACTTAAAGTACCAATTCCAGTTAAAATATATTGTAACATTGTGTTATTAGGTAAAGCTATAAAAGAAGCTCTATAGTTATTTGAATTTCCTGTTTCCCAAGCTTTTACCATTAAATCTAAATGATCTAATAATAAGTCAGCAACAGCTAATAAATAGTCTTTTCTTCGTTGTTCATTACCTGGACCACTACCTACAATAAAATCAGTAAACGGTCTATTCCCTGATGTTTGTAGTGATGTGTTAGCATCATCTTGCCCCCATAATAAAAATTCTATTGCATGGTATCCAATTGAAATATTCGCTTCTCCACCTTGTTCATTCAATCCATCTAAAATACTTCCTGAAATTGTTGGATAAGTTGACACATCATTAATAATTCCACTTGTTGAAGAACTTGATGTATAATCAATATAAGCCTCATCCAAAGGCCAAGCATTTAATTGACCTTCTGGGCCGTTAGCATCATCAATTGGTCCACTTGCAAATCTAAATGCTTCTGTTTGTCCATAAGGTTCACGAGCATCTAACCAAGACTGTTTTGCAGTTGCTAAATTTGCTGCACTTGGCGCGTTTGTAAATGAAACTAAAGCTGTTTTCAACTCTACTGCTTTATCATAAGAGTCTTTATAATTTGCATAAACAATATTTGCATAATTTTCTTTTATTGCAGTTTTTGCACTTGCATTCGGGTCAGCTGCTGTAGTTGTACCACCAGAAGCAACAACAGGTACTGGAGTTTCCTCATCTTTAGAGCATCCTATAGCAACTGCTATTCCTACCAATAAAATGCTACTTACTTTTAACAATCTTGTTTTCATTATAAATTCTTTTTTCAACCCTATTTAGAATCATTCTAAATAATAATCAACACAAAAGTAAAAGCCTACAAAAGAATATGCAATACCAGAAACAAGGTACAGAAAGTCAAAACTCTGATAAACAGATTTTTAAAAGAACAAAATACCCTATTTAAGGTATACAAATTTAAAAAAAGTGACAATTATAAAGTATTAAATTTCAAACCCCATAAACAAAACATCATCAATCTGCTCCGATTTTGATTTCCATACTTCAAAATATTTCTTAAAACTTTTTTTTTGCTGCTGTAAGTTTAAACTCTGAAATTCCTGAATAAGTGATACAACTTTATTAGAGCCTATTTTCTTATTTTTAAAACCTCCAAATTGATCTTGATAACCATCAGAAAACAAATAAAAACGATCTCCTTCTTTCAGACTAATCAATTCATTTTTAAATTCTTTTTTAACAAAAGGATAGAATCCAATAGGAAATCTACCTCCACGAATTTTATTTAATACCCCATCTTGAAAAACAATTGCGTTATGAAATGCGCCAGAAAAGATTAGTTCCTTACTAACTGTATTTAGTCTGCATAGTCCAATATCTAAACCATCTGTTATCACTCTATTATGTACTTTTAAAGCTTCAAGCATCTTCACATCAAGTAAAGCTAATATCTCTTTTGGATCCGATACTTTTTCATGAATAATTATTTCATTAAGCAAAGTATTTGACAAAACAGTCATAAGTGCTCCTGGCACTCCATGTCCCGTACAATCAATTGATGCAATAAAGAGAAAATCATCCATTTGATAAAACCAATAAAAATCTCCACTGACAATATCTTTTGGCTGATAAATTATAAAGCTATTTTTTAGCAATTGTAAAGAAGAAACATTAGGTAATAAAGATTTCTGAATTCCTTCAGCATACTTTAAACTATCAATCATATTCTTATTTTGCTGCTTTAGTTTTCTGTTCTGTTCATTAATTAAAGGTTCAAATTTTTTAACACAAGTAACATCTTTTCCAATAGCAACAAGTTTTACATCCGAGACCTTACAAACAATCCACTCTATCCAAATAATACCTTTTTTTGTTTGATACTTATATGTGACTGTTTCAACCTTATTAATCAAGAATTTATTTAAAAACCGCTCACTAACTAATGGACAACATTCTCTACTTCTGATTAAACCAAGAAAATTTGAATAGACATACCTAAATTCACTTAGGAAAGATTTAACCTCAGTGTTAGCTTCAGATAAAACCCCTAAATTTGATATTTCAATATACATAAATACTGCTATTTAGAATGATTCTAAATAACAAAACTATATTAAAAATTATTTAAAAAAAAACTAATAAAGACATCAAAATATATTAAACTGATATTCAGTTAAATAAAAAATAAACTAAAAGGAATATACCCTGTTTAAGGTATTTAAAAAAAACTAATTAAATAGTTTTCTAAAAGGGGAGGTTAGGTTTTTTGAGAAGGAATTATAGTCCTTATCTTCATCTCCTAAACCAAAAGTTAACTCTTTAACATTTTTTGATTTAATAAGTGTTCCAAATAAAAGATCCCAAAAAGCAAAACGAGAGCCTAAGTTAGTGTCAAAGTGTTCCTTTTTACTACTGTGATGAATTTGATGCTGAAAAGGACTGATTAGAATATTTTCAATAAAAGAAAAGTATTTAAGTTTTACATGAGAATGGCGCAAGTTTGCACCTAAAAAATAGAACATAAAATTAAAAATATTCACTCCTAAAAAGGTTACAATACTAACATTTCCATTTGCTAAATAAAGAAATACACCCGTAATTGCTCCTTTTACAACTACACCTTTTATATTGTTTACAATTAACTCTATAGGATGAATTCTGTATTGAGTAAAAGGAGTTAAAGTAGTTGCTGAATGGTGAATTTTATGAAATTCCCATAGAAAAGGAATTGTGTGCATAAAGTAATGAATCAGAAAACTAAAGAAATCGTTAACAACAACTATCGTAATTGTATAAACGATAATTATTGTGGTTGATGACAAAGCGAATTCCGAAGGGCCAATAGTTTCAATAAAATAATCATTTATTCCTTCAGCAATGTATAGAGCAAATATTAGAAAAGGCGAAATAACGAATACCTTTACTGCACTATTAAAAAATATGAGACAATAATCAACAATAGCTGAACTACCAAACCATCTCTTTTTACTTAAAAAGTACTTTTTAAAAGCTGGCTTTTCTTTTGTTCTAAAAAAAACAAATAAAGCCAATAAAAATGAAGTTAATAAATAAACGAGAAAAATTCTTTTACTAGGAGAAAGTAAATAGTTAATTGGCATCTGAACAATCTCTAAAATTAAATCTATTAATTCTGACAAGTTCATAATCCAGTGTTATTAAAAATTATTTTATTTGATAATATTCTCCCGAAAAGCGTAAATAACAATACCTGCAGTATTTTTTATTCCGAGTTTATTCATGATGTTTTTACGGTGAGTATTTACCGTATGTGTACTTAAAAATATTTTTCCTGCAATTTCTTTGTTAGAAAACCCATCTGAAATAAGCTTAATAACTTCTATTTCTCTTTCGGATAAAGAAACTCCTGAACAGCCTTGCTTTTCAGCCTCGGTACCCTCTGCTAAAATATCAATTACTTCTCCGCAATAAAATTGTTTACCTGCATGAGTATCCGCCAATGCATCCATTATTTCTGGCTTTTCACAATCGGAAAGTAAATAACTATCTACGCCATTTTTTAATGCGTTATAAACTGTTGATTTAGGCAACTTGTCTGTAATGGCTAATATCTTACAGTCTTTATAAATCTTCTTTATGGTTTTAATAGCTTTAACTCCAAAAACATCAGAAGAAAAATCAATTACAACTACATCAGGAAAGTATTTAGAAGATTTTTTTTCTAGATATTCAATAGAATTAGCAATTCCTAAAACCCTATTACCCGTTTTAGATTGGATAATCGTTTTTAGCCCCTCTCCGGCTATTTCATTTTTATTTGCAATTAATATATCTATCATATTATTTAGACTGGTTCTAAATAGACTTCAAAAGTAAGTACATTATATAAATCTAACAAGAATATTTTGTTCTAAAATATCAATAAATAGCATTTTGTTAAGTAAGCATTAATCATTAAATTTACGCTACTTATGAAATCGCTACTTAAGCATTTAACATTTTTACTCATTTTTACTTCTAAATTGGCTGTTGCTGGTGACGGGGTGAAATTTATTGAAAACAAAGGGCAGTGGAATAGTAATGCAATATTTAAAGGTGAATTAAAAGGTGGTTTCTTATATTTAGAAAAAAACAAACTAACTTTTGATTTGTTAGACACAAAAACTTTTAGCCAATACATAAAAGCCCATCATGAAAAAAGTTCTAATAGAGTTTTTGACAAATTAAATTGGCATGCTTACAATATTGAATTCCTTGGAGGGGAACTTAATCCTTCTATTTCAGGAAAATACAAGTCTCAGGAATATTACAACTACTTTTTAGGTAATGACAAGTCAAAATGGGCATCAAGAGCTAAAGGCTATTATCAAGTTGATTACAAAAATATTTATAAAGGAATTTCTTTAACCATATATTCTGATGATGACTTAAAGTATGATCTAATAATTGATCCAAACTCAAATACCAAAGACATTAAACTAAAATATAATGGAGTTGATAATATTTCATTAAAAAAAGGTCAAATTCATATTACAACTTCTGTAAACAAAATTATTGAAGAAAAACCATACGCCTATCAGATAATTAATAACGAAAAAATTCAAGTCACCTGTAATTACACTTTAAAAAATAACACCATTGGTTTTGATTTTCCTGATGGGTATAATAAAAATGAAAAACTTGTAATTGACCCAACACTAATATTCTCAGCCTATTCGGGTTCACTTTCTAATAATTTTGGCTATTCTGCTACATCAGATTCTAAAGGCTTTTTATACTCTGG